>NZ_AP017657.1 GCF_002355855.1 Sphingobium cloacae | reverse complement strand
GGGCGTTGTCCCCCTTCTCAACCCAAATTGGCCTTGGTTCGTGAAAAAGGTCGAAAAAAGACCCCTTATCCCGGACAGCTATGCCAAAAGGATGGTGGTTAGTCAAATTGGTAGCAGCTGGCGCCATCATGCAAGGACAACGCTGCTCTCAGATGGAGAGTCCGGGATCATTCCGGGCGAACGGACAAGCTCCGGTTTCCATGCGAATCAAGTGATCGCCAGAATTGGCGGCAAGCATAGATCGGTCTTGTCGCCGCTTCGAGAATGGAACTCAAATTCCTTCCCGGCGGCATCCGAGTTGGCGGTGGTCCACGAATCGGACAGGGCCAGAACTGCCGCTGACGATGTTCTCCTGGCGCTCGAATAGGCGGCGACAAGGCCCACCGCCATCGAGGCATTCATTCCGCTCGCAGGAAATCCCATCCGCAAACCGGCCGTGCACCCCGGTGGCTATTCGCGCTTCCTCGATCCGCGCACGCAGCCCGGAGCACAGATAGACCGCGATCTGATGGCCGGGAGAAAGAGGGAGAGGGGCAGGGGCATGCAAGCAGGAGGAATGCCATGCCGCTTACAGCCCGACGACCATCCCAGGAACTCATCGATCTCGTAGGTGCTCTCGGTGGCACCTGGCATGGCCGCACCGCCATGTGCCTGTGCCCGGCGCATGCTGATAGCACACCAAGCCTCTCGATCCGTCAGGGCGATCGCGGTATTCTTGTCACTTGCTTTGCCGGTTGTGATCGCGAAGATGTCCTGCGCGAATTGCGCCGGATACCGATCCGGCAACACTACTCCTACCGGGACATGCCCGCGCGCGCTTCGGGCAATGCCGCACGGCTCTGGGAGGAGGGGCTTCCGATCCCGGGCACTCTCGCTGAGCGTTACCTGACGCTGCGGCATCTCGAGCCGCCTACCGATGATCTCCGATTTCATCCACGCTGTCCTTATCGTCCCAAGCCCTGGACCACGTTCCATCCCGCCTTGCTCGTGGCCGTGCGCGAAGGGCGGCGACTGACTGCCATCCAGCGCATCTTCCTCGACCGGGAAACCGGCAAGTACCGCATGAAGCTCATGCTGGGGCGGCCAGGGCAGGGGGCATGGCAAGGGGGAGGGCGGGCGGCTTCTTGCCTGGCGCTTGCCGAGGGCTTCGAAACCGCGCGGGCCTTCACCCTCATTCAAGGAGCTCCCTGCTGGGCGAGCTTGGGTGCACGGCGTCTCGATCAGATCCTGCTGCCGCAAGGTCTGACATCCTTGATCCTCGCCGTCGACAATGACGCCGAAGGTGAACTGGCGGCGGCACGCGCGGCGTTGCGATATGCTCGGCCCGGTCTTGAGATAACGTGGATGGCGCCGCGCGGCGTCAAAGACTGGGCGGAGGTATTGGAGGCGTCTATGGGATCATTGCGATGAACGAGGCCCGCAGGACGCATATCCGCTCGATCGCCCTGGACCGCGACGTGCGGTTCCTGCTGCATTTCACCCAAGCTGCGAATCTCACTGGGGTCGTGAAGCATGGCTTATGGCCGCGCCGCGATCTGGCAGCAGCCGATCATTTGGCATACGCCAGTGATTACGGCCGATTGGACGGAAACAAAGACGCCGTCTCTGTTTCGATTTTGTGCGTGAGCGAGCCGAGGTTCGCTGGCGGCGAAGAGGAGAGGCGAGACCTCGCACCCCATTTTCCCACCGACCGTGAAGCCGAAGTGCAAGTTTTTCAGCGGATCGAAGCCGACCACATTCCTGGTGCCATCGTCGGTCAACCGGGACTGGCGGAACCCGTGAGAGCTACTCTGAAATGGCTGTCCGGCCGACTGCGGCAGGTTGAATTTCAGGATTTCGGTCTGGTCTGAGGATAGAAGCGACTGCGGCGGTGGTCGATCGCATCCTCGCTACTGCTCCGATTCGAAGTTGCGGTTTTCGCGGCAATGCCAGAGGCGCAGTATGAAGATCGTTCCGGCCGCGATCTCGTAGCGCATCTCGTAGTTGCCGACGATGATCCGGCGGACCTCGCGCGGCTCATAGGCTTCCAGCTTCTCGCCGATCCTCGGATAATCGATCAGCCGATCCGGTGCGTGGGCGAGTTGCTGGACCACGCGCGCCGCCGCTTCGGGGGCGACCGGACCCAGATGCTCGTGCAGTCGCACAAGGTCCGACGACGCCTTGCTGGTCCACTGGATCTTCATTTGACCGGCGAGGGTAGCGGCTTGTCCGTCCCAAGGCTGTCGGCCCATGCCGTGATCGCCTGGTGGTCGATCACCCGTCCGGCATCGACATCCTCCAGGGCTTCGAGCGTCATCCGGTGACGCTCCTCCTCCTGATCGACCCAGGCGGCGAGCGCTTGCTTCACCACCCAGCCGCGCGAGCGTTCGAGTCGCGAGGCCATTGCTTCAACCTTTTCCGCGAGCCCCAGAGGGACATGCGCGGTCAATACCTTCGTCTCGGTCGCCATGTTTATCACCTGTTATCAGTCCGATTAAAATATAATCATACTGACGAGAAAACGCAAGTTGGGGAGCCGTGGAGTCGAGAACCGGGCGAAGGCGCTGGAGGCCGCGCTCCGCTATTTGCCGTCCTTCAAGGCGTCCTTGACCCGCTGCCGCATTTCCGCAGCCTCCGCCACGTCATGCGGCCTTAGATCGAAGCCGTCGGGCAATTGCCAGCGGCACCGATATTCGCTGGCGCGCATCGAATGGGACGAGGACAGGTGCCGCTGCAGGTTGCGTACACAAAGCGCCGAAAGAGTGTCGGAGCAGCGCGTTCCGGATTCGAACAGCCAGTCCAGGGCGGCTTGATCTGAAGGTCGCTCGGCTGTCTCAGGCCAGGGAGCATTCCGAGTGAAGGTCTTCGCCGACGACAGATCGGGCGATCGCCGCCAGATGGGGGTGATGGGTGAAGAACAGCACCTGCGTCGATCGCGCGAGTTCCGCCAGCACCCTGAAACCGGCCTCGGAACGCTCATCGTCGAAATTGACGAACAAGTCGTCCGCGAGGAAGGGCAGGCGAACACCGGCCGCGATGGATTGCTCGACAGCTGCGAGGCGAAGCGCGAGAAAGAGCTGGTCCGTGGTTCCCTCGCTCATCGCCCCGACGTCCACCACGGTCCTGCCATCGTCGCGCAACCCCAGGAGCCGTGAATTGGGTCCGTCGCTGTCGATCCGCAGCGCCGCATACCGCCCGATCGTCAGCCGGCGGAAGATCTCGCTTGCGCGCAGCAGCATGGGATCCTGATGGCGCTCGCGATATTGTTCAATCGCCCAGCGTAGCGTGACGGCCTCGGTTCGCTTCAGGATAAAATCTTCGGCAAGAACAGCGAGCTCGGCCCGGGCCTGCTCGGCATCCGAGGCCGCGTCGGCGGACGAGCCGCTTTGCGCCTCCAGACCGGCAAAGACTCTCCTGGCATCGCCGTGGGCGCTTGCGGCAGTGGCAACCTCATCGTTGAGCTGGGTCAGCTGCCCCGAGAGCGACTGGATTCGGACGGCCAGACCGTCAGCATCGACGTCTTCCAGGGACGCGACAAGCTCATCCAGTCCCTTGCCGTCGCCCGCCGCGACGATCGCGGCTTCCGCTTCGCTGACCGCGTGGCGCAGGGCGCGCGCTGCTCGCGAACGCTCGATGGCCGCACCCAGGCCCTGCAGGTCGGTAGCGCCCGTCTCCTCCAGAAGCGCGGTCAGCGAAGCCCAGGCCGCAGCATGCCGTGCGTCTTCGGCCGCCATCTCAGCGCTTCGGCCGGCAATGCTTTCCTCGAGTGCCTCCAGGACGCTTGCGGTCGAGCGCGCCGCCGAGAGCCGGGCCCGCATCCCTTCGAGTAGCGTCACTCCGCCGCCCGAGGCGGCAATCCCCAGCCTTTCGGTTAGGGCCGCAACGCTTTCGTCATGTTCACGCGCGTCTCTCGCTATGCCGTCGATGCGTGTCTGCAGGTCTCGCTGCGCGGCAATCGCGGCTCTGAGCTCGTCCAGGACGTCGAGAGTTGCCGGAGCGCTGGCTATGTCGAGATCGATGTCCGCTTCGACCAGCAGCGCGCGCCAGGCCTCCATCCGCGTCGCCATACTCTCATCGACACGCGTGCGGCGGCGCTGCAGACCTTCCGCATCCTGCCCGATTTGTACGAGTGCGGCCTCGTCGAGTCTGTGCTGCTCGGCGGCCGCCTCGCCGGCTTGCCGAATCCGTGTGGCGAAGGCGAGCAGCGGCAGGAGGTCTTCTCCCTTGGGCACCGACTCGTCTGCGAGGGCGGCGACCAGGCTGGCACGCAATTCATTGCGCCGCGCAACGATCGCCCTGGCATCGTCGTGGGCATCGATTGCCTCCTGATGTGCTGCTTCAGCCGTTTCCCGCTCGGACACCCAACCGAGGAACCGATTGGGCTCCAACGCCGGAAAGCCCGCCTCCGCCAACTTTCGTGCCCAGCCCGTCAGCGCGCTTTCGCGACGATCGCTTGCCGCCTGCGCGCGCGTGTCCGCCTGGTCAGCGGCCAGAAGGAGCCTGGTCCGGCGTTGACCCATGACCGTCAGACGGCTCGACTCGTCGGCGGCGGCGTAGCGGGCATCTCCGCGTTCATCTGCTCGAGCGACTGCCGTCTCATAAGCATCGACAGCTTCATCAGGGGAGGGGAGGGCCATGCCTTGCCGCATGTGCGCGCGCAGCGGTCGCCAGAACGCGTCGCGCTCGCTTCGAACCGCGGTGATCTCCTCGTCAGCCACCGCAGCGCCCGACGAGAGCTGCTCCATTTCGAGCGAGAGCGCCTCGGCCTCTTCGCGGGCGCGCGAAGCGGCGTCTGTTGCCCGCTGCAGATCGGTCTCGGCCTCGGCAAGGACGGATCGCACGTCTTCGATTTCGTGCCGTGCCAGTCTGGGAAGCGCGGCCAGGGCCGATGCGTCCCCGCTCCAGGGCGTGAGCCGAGCGAGCGCCACGTCCAGGCTGGCCGCGGCCCGGTCGGCTTTGCGCTGCGCCAGTTCGCAGCGCGCGTCCGCATCGGCCCCGAGGGTCCTGGCAAGGTCGATCGCCGTTACGATCGCGGTCAGATTTCCTGTTTGGGGGCGATCCGCAATCTTCCGCTCGATCGCGACACGCCTTTCAGCCAGGTCCTGCTCACTCTCGTCGATCTGCCGGAGCGCCGCGAGATCCTCGGCATGACCGAGCGCGATTTCGCGCAGTCTGGAACTTACGATCCGGGTGGGGGGATCGGAGGCGAGCGCGCCGGCTTCGGCGCGGAGCCGGGCGACAAGACCTCCCGATGCGGATCGCTCCTCGCTCAGACGCGCTAAGTCCTGTTGACCCTTTGTCACCGCGCCCGACGAAGCGATCAGCGCGTCGATTTCGGCGTCGTGGGCGAGGACCGACGGATCAGGAGAAAGCGCCTCGATCTGTGCCCGGGCTTCGTTCACCAGATTCTGCGCGGCGGCCCTTGCACGCGAAGCGGCCTCCATCTCGGCCATTGCCGCTTCGGCGGCGTGCTCGCGCTGCGGCCCGATATCAATCGTATCCATGTGGGCGGCAAGCGCCGCGAGATGGTCGCTGCGAAGACGGACGGCAGGCGCAATCCGGCGGATGCGCTCGAGGCGGCTGACCTCGGCAAGAACTTCGTCGCGCCGCCGCTGAACCTCTTCGAGCATCTGCTGGGCGTCCGCGACCGCGCCTTTGGCATCGAGCCAAGCCTTCGGCTTGAGGGCCTGGTCCCGGACTGCTCGGGTCTGCGCTTCGAAATCGCGTTGGGCCTGCGTGAAGCTCCGCCTCGCCGCGGCGCGTTGTCCCCAGATCGCATCGGCTTCGCTCTCGAGGCGAGCCAATTCGTCCGCAACACCCGTGAGCCCGGAGCCTGCGGCAAAGAGGGCTCGGCCCAGGTCGTTGCGGGCCTCGACCATGGCCCGCCCGCCCGCTCGCAGGCCATCCTGGTCGAGGCTGAAGGAGAGTGCGAATGTCTCGCGCGTCTGCCCCCGCAGCATGGCGAGCAGCATAGCTTCGTCGAGGAGACGATCCTCGGCATCGATCAGTGTCCCGGCCGTCCCCTTCTTGCGGCGACAAGCGAAGCTGTGCCCCTCGTCCTCGAGCACGGCCCCAACGCGCAGCAGGGCGTAGTCGTAGACGAAGTTGTAGGGAGACCGTGCCGGGAAACCGAACAACAGATCGGAGACCGCCGCAAGCGAGGTCGATTTTCCCGCTTCGTTGGCGCCGTACACCACGTGAAGATCGGGCTCGCCTTGGCGAAAGGAAAGCTCGCAATCCTCGAAACGACCATAACGCTCGAGTGACAGGGTGGCGAACCGCATCGCTCAGTCCCCCTTCGTCAAACGCGAGCGGAGCGCCTGGGCGGCGGTTCCGATGACCGCGTCCCACTTGCCGTCGCCGGCATAGCGGCGAAGGTCCGCTTCGTCGGCATCGGGGAGCAGGCTCTGCGCCGCGAGCAGGAAGGGCGCAAGGTCCGCGGCCAGCAGTTCGTGCAGTTGAGGATCGGTGGCGGCCCGATCGATCAAGGCAGCGAGATCGTCGCCGACAATCACCTCACCGGCGGCGGCGGGCTTCGTCACGAGCAGCTTCACTTTCTCGATGAAGAGATTGGGCGAGATCGAAGCGGCCACGGCGCGCGCGACGTCGCGCAGGTCCGCGGCGCTGTCGATGAGCGCGCCGGCGCTGTCGGTCTCGCCCGTCAGCACAAGCCGCGTAACGAGCGGCAATCCATCGCCGCCGTGCTGCCACGCTTCAAGAAGCGCCGAGCGCATGCGTTCCGCAATGCTATCGGCCGGCACGTCGGTACAGTCGATATCGACCGCGAGCCAGCGGATCACATCCAGATCCAATCGATCGATGGAGGAAACCTGACCATCCTCCACGGTGACGATCACCGCGCCCTTGGGGCCCGTCTCGCGGATCGTGCGACCCTGGATGTTGCCCGGGAAGACGACATGAGGCGCCTCGCACACGATCTCGTGTTGATGGACATGGCCGAGCGCCCAGTAGTCGTATTGCTTGGCTTTGAGATCATCCAGGCTGCAGGGCGCGTAATCGGCGTGGCCCTTCCGGCCTGCCAGCGCGGTGTGCAGCATCCCGATATTGAAGTGATGCTCCGCAGCGGCGGGATAGGACGGAACGAGATTGTCGGTGACAGCCGGTGTCGAGAAGCTCTGTCCGTGGACCGCGACCTGGAGCTCGGCAAGCAGATGGGTTTCCGGTCGGCGCGCGCTGAACAGGCGGACATTGGGCGGCCAGGGAATGCTGCGGGTGATGACGGAGGCGGCATCATGGTTGCCGGCGAGAAGGAACACCGGGATTTCGGCCCGATCCAGGCGGCCCATGGCGCGGGCGAAATAGAGGCCGGTGCTCATGTCCTTCCACTCACCGTCGAAGAGGTCGCCAGCGATCACGACGAAATCGACATCTTCGTCGATGGCGCGTTGTACCAGATTGTCGAAAGCCGCGCGGGTGGCTCCTCTTATGTCGTCCTCGGGCAGACCTTCATATCTCGACAGGCCATGGAGCGGGCTGTCGAGATGAATGTCGGCGGCATGCAGGAAACGAAAATCGCTCAAAACTCTTCCCCCCTCGAAAGCGGCGATATTCTCTGGGTCACCGCGATCCTCCGTTTGTGTAGTGCCCCATGGGAGAACACCCCCAACATGGCCGCAGAGCTATTGGCCATGCGTTCCGCACAGTCGCATGTATTGTAATCAGGGTTCCTCCGCCAGTTTCCCGACTCTTGCGAGGAAGAAACGCTCCCCCTCATAGCTCAAGTGATTTCATCTCGGCTGGCCGGTGCCTGTCGCCACCGACACTCCGGGATAATCCCAATTGCACGACGATGCGTGGATGGCGGATTCAGGAGATGTCATGACCCGCATCACGATTATCGATGGGCATCCCGACCCAAACGGGACCCGGTACGTTCATGCGCTTGCGGATGCCTATGCGGCGGGCGGCGAGGCGGCAGGCCATGAAGTGCGCCGGATCGAGATTGCAGAACTTGATTTCCCTATCTTGCGATCGGCCGGGGAGTGGCGGGACAATGCGCCCGCCGCCGCCATTCACAAGGCCCAGACAGACATTCGCTGGGCGAATCATGTGGTCATCCTTTACCCACTATGGCTCGGAGACGTTCCTGTGCTCAGAGGTCATTCAGTGTATTTATTGCGTTGCAGATGCCAGCGAGTCGGGGAAACTTCTCGGGACCGGAGAAGTTCATAGATCCGAGGCACAATTGAAACCTTAGGGGGTAATGTGCAACGCTTCATCCTGCACGAAAACTTGAAGAAATTCAGGGCCTGCCTGGGCGCAGACGTTGCCGACACCGAGCGCAGCTATCTGCTGCAGCAGATCCGTTCAATTCAACGCGAGCTTGCATTGCTCAACGCCGCCGCACTTGGCGTGCAGAGATATCCTATTGAATTTGGCGCGCTATCATCATGTGATCGGAGCCTTTTTCAACGCCTGACGGAGACCTCTACCCAGCCTACGATGATCATCGATCCGAGGGCTGGTATGCGAATCCTCGACGTCAACGATGCGCATACTGCCATCACCTATACCGAGCGCAGCAGAGTGGCCGGAGAAAGGCTCTTTGACGTCTTTCCGGATAATCCGGATCTTGAGGATGCAACCGGCGTCGCAGGCTTGTTTGATTCCATCCGCATCGCGGCACAGGGACGGCGCCAGCATGCCATGAAAGCACAGCGCTATGACCTGCGGGGTTCCGATGGCCGGTTTCTCGAGCGCTATTGGCAGACGGTGTCCGTTCCGATCCTGAATGACGAAGCGCAGCTGGTGTGCATTCTGCATCAAGCACGAGATGTCACCGAAACAGTCGGCACTGCGGGTTTCGTTGGTCATTGACACCCTCTAATGACGTCTCATCGGCGGTCAGCGCCGCTCTCACAGGAGAAGTCCGTCACATTCAGATTGTGAAGCATCGCGTAGCGGTGACGACGTTTACCTCGAGATCGGGGGGAGGGCGTGTCCAAAGCGGCGAGGATAGCTTCGCGAGTGGTGCGCCATTGGTATTCCGAAACTCGGGGCGGTTTCAGCCCACAGTGAGTTTCATGATTTCATGATGGGTAACTCGGCAAGGCTGTTTCTCAGGCGCAGCATGTCCCATGGCAGATGTTCGGCGATGGCAAGGCCAACCATATCCACTGCCGCGCCGATCTCTTTCAACAGGCGCACCACCTGGTCCAGCTGCATACGGCCTTGCTCTATTCCATCGAAGGCCCCCTCCGGCATGCCCGGCCTGTTGAACAGCAGCGGAGAAAAATGAGCCGGATCGAGGACATCGAGGTCGAAATGTACCGCAAGATGCGTGATTCCCTCGGTCTCGATCCAGTCGAGGATCGGCCGGCTGCTGTCAGCAAGGACGGCTGGCGGGATATGCCGGATGCCCAGTTCCTTCAGGATCAGGTCTTCATCCGCGTTCCATCCCTGCATGCCGGCGATCATCACACGCCGGGCGTCCAGCTTGCGGGGCACTTCTGCCGTGAAAGCCTCGTCGCCCCGGCCAAGCAGCAGGGCAAGCACATGGGCATGGGCGTGCGAAAACTCGGCAGCGCTCATCACGTCGGGATGGGCATCGAGCCAGAGAACGCCCAGCTTTTCACCATATCTGCGGCTTAGATACGCCATCGGCGCAAGATCGACCAGGCAGTCGCCGCCAAGCGTCACGATCCGATCGGGCGCATGCCGCTCGATGGCTTCGCGCGCCGCTCTTGCTTGAGACAAGAGGGCGGCGCACCACTTGATGCCACGGCTAACCGGCGGGGAGCTTCCGTCCGGTTCCGGAACCGCCACGGTTTCCTCGGGGCCGTCATGCGGCGGGGCAAGCCAGCGCAACAATTCGGAACCAAAGCTATAGGCGGGTTCATCGCCACCCTGCCATTGCGGCATGTTCAAACGGAGCGTCGTGGAGGTCACCGCAGATCATATTCTTTCGAGGCCGGAAGAGAAGACAATGTAGGTTGTCCGGCGGAAAAAAGCCACGCCCACGGGGCGCCCCGGGGTTCGAGAGGGAAGGGGGAGTGATGCTGGTGTCCGGGCTGATCCGGATGCCAGAAGGAGTTCCTCCGATGACCACGACCGTTAAGCTCTCGAAGCTTACGCTTTCTCCCATCAATGTCCGCAGGCGGCCCGACGACCTGCTGGAAATACCGCAGATGGCCGCCGATCTCGAAGCTCGCGGCGTACTCCAGAACCTGCTCGTCACGCCTGTGAAAAAGCCGCGCGGCACTTTCGAGGTCTTCGATGGCGGTCGCCGCCTGCGCGGTCTGCTCATGCTCGCCGAGCGCGGCACCATCGACCCTGAAACCTACGATGTTCCCGTCAAGGTTCTCGTCGGCGACGAGGCGACCCTGTCCGAGACCTCGACCGCGGCCAACTTCCATCAGCTCAAGATGACGCCTGCCGAGGAATGCCGCGCGTTCCAGTATTTCATCGGTCTCAATAATGATATCGACGGTGTCGCCAAGCGCTTCGGCCTCACCCGTCGGTTCGTCGAGGGCCGCCTGCGGCTCGCGACCCTGGCCGAGCCCATCTTCGAGGCGCTGAGCGAAGGCACCATCACGCTGGACGTCGCCAAGGCCTATGCCTCGACCGAAAACCAGGAGAAGCAGCTTCTCGTCTGGAACAGCTACGGCACCAGCTATGCCAATGCCGACACTATCCGCCGCGTCATCGCCAACGAAACGATGAAGTCGACCGATCCGGTCGCGATCCTGGTCGGCGAGGACCGCTATGCCGAGGCTGGCGGCAAGATCGACCGCGACCTTTTCAGCGACAGCGGCGACAAGTGGGTGAACCCCGAGATCGCGCAGCGGCTCGCCGCGGACATCATGGAAGCGGAAGCCAAGCGGATCGGCGAGGAACTCGGTCTCGCCTGGATCCGGCCGATTGCGTCGAACTACACGCATAGCGCGGCGACCGGCCTCTACCGGGTGATCCTGCCGCAGCCTGATTTCACCGAGGCGCAGCTGGCCCGCCTCGATGCGATTGCACAGCGGCAGGAAGCCATCGCCGAGGAGATGGATGACGAGACCATCGATGAGGATGCCTACAAGGCGCTCGACCAGGAATATGATGCCCTGTCCGAGGAAGAACACGCGCTCCACAACATCCCGCCGGTGCTGCCTGACGAGATCAAGCCGCTCGTCGGCGCGTTTCTCAAGCTGACGCCCAGAGGCGAGATGGTCCTCGACACCGAATATTATAGCGAGGAACCGGTCAGCATCGGCGGCGCTGATGAAAACGGCGAGGACGACCACGGCGATGGTGCCGGCGGTGGCGGTTCGACCGGCCCGGGCGGCAGCTACACGCCGCCTGCTCCGCCGCCCGAAGCGATCGCCCCGGGCGGCAAGCCGCTCAGCGCCCGGCTCTACGATGAGCTGGCGATGCAGCGGCGCGACGTGCTCGCAGCGACCCTGCTCAGCCATCCGGCCCTGGCGCTCGACTATGCGCTCTTCGTCATGATTGACGATCGCGCCAGCACGTTCAGCGCCTATGGCTCGACCATTCGCGCTCGCTCGCCGCAGGATCCGGTGAGTGGCGACCAGCCGACGACCCGCGCGCGGGGCTATCTCGCCGAAGCCCATGACGGGCTCGATGCGAGTTGGCTGGAGCACAAGTCCGAGGTCGACCGGTTCGAGGCGTTCCGGGCGCTCGACGACGACAGCAAGGCGGCCTGGCTCGCCTACATCGTGGCGATGTCGCTCGAAGCGAAGGCGAGCTACCGCGCCGAGCAGTGTCCGCTCCACAACCGGTTGGCGACGATCATGGATGTCGATGTCGCAAGCTGGTGGCGGCCGACATCCGAGAACTTCTTCGACCGCATCAGCAAGGGCTCGATCCTGACGCTGCTCGCCGATGTCGGCGGCGTGGCGCTGACCGCGCGCCACGCGACGATGAAGAAGTCGGAGATCTCGGAATCGTGCGCGAAGCTCTTCGCGGGCGAAGCGATCGTCGAGCCCGAGGTCCGGGACGCGGCGCTTGCCTGGGTGCCCGACGCCATGCGCTTCCTCGACAAGACCGAGGCGGACGATCTCGAACCCGCCGAAGGCGATCCTGAAGAGCAGGCGATCGTCGAGCCCGAGGATGCCGAAGAGGTTGGCGTGGCTGGCGTCGACGAGACAGTGTCCGGTGCCTGCGAAATCGAAGCGGAATCGCCCGATCAGGACGCTCTCGCGGCCTGACGCCGCTTTCTCCTGGATGCCTTGCCGCCGGCGCGTGGTCCCGTGCCGGCGGCCTTTTCCCCTTCCGCACGGAGAAGCGCCATGTCCCTTGCGAAACGCACGAGCCGCGATGTCGCCGCCGAAATCACCGACCTCATCATCCGCAAGCTCGAGGAGGGTGTTCCGCCCTGGTCGAGGCCCTGGCGGCTGAACGGGGCGGGCGGACGCCCGCTGCGTCATTGCGGCACGCCGTATCAGGGCATCAATACGCTTTATCTCTGGGCGCTCGGCGATGCCCAGGGTTATCGTTCGCGTTACTGGATGACCTGGCGCCAGGCGGAAACGCTAGGCGGGCACGTCCGCAAGGGTCAAACCGGCGCGCTTTCGGTTTATTATTCCTCGTTCAAGAAGCGTGAGGAGCACCCCGAAACCGGCAAGCAAGTGGAGCGGAGCATCCGGTTCCTGCGCCATTACATCGTGTTCAACGCCGATCAGATCGACGGTCTTCCAGCCTATTTCTACCCCTCTGACGAACCGGAGCAGCCTCTGATCCCGTCCGAGCGGCAGGCGGCGATCGACGCCTTCTTCACGGGAATCCCTGCCGACGTTCGCCATGGCGGAAACCAAGCCTACTTCACACCGACCTTCGATCATATCCAGCTGCCGAACCGAACGGCCTTCCGCAGCATGGATCACTATGCGTCCACGCGTTGCCACGAGACGGTTCACTGGTCGGGCCATTCCAGCCGACTCGCACGGACCTTCGGCAAGCGCTTCGGCGACAAGGCCTATGCGTTCGAAGAACTGGTCGCCGAGATCGGGGCGGGGCTCTGCTGTGCTGACCTTGGTCTGCCCAACGTCCTCCATGACAGTCATGCGAGCTATGTGGCGCATTGGCTCGGTATCCTCCGCGGCGACAAGACCGCGATCATCCACGCTGCCGCCAAGGCTGAACAGGCTTTCGCGTATCTCAAAAGCTTCGGCGCGGCGAGCAAGGCGCAGCCGGCAGCCGACCGGATGCACGTCCATCGGGGCCACCCCCACGCCGAGGTTCAGTATTTCAGGCCGGTATCACAAAGCACCGTTGCCACGACGGCATCAGCCGTCAACCGCCCCGATGCCAGCAGCTTTGCCGCGGCGCAGACGTTCGCAGCGGCAGAATAGCCGACGTACAGGCCCTCGCGATGGGCCAGAGTACGCCGCCACTCTTCAGCTTCATCATCGCTGATGCCGACACTCATATCCATCAGCGACGGATCCCAGTGCGGCGGAACCGTGCCATAACCGATGCCCTGGAGTTTATGCCGGGCGTCGAGCACCGGTTCTCCGGCAAGCGGCCGCGCGTTCAGCGGTCCGACAGCGGCGCAGACCGTACCGGGATTGGCGCGCTTCAACGCCTTTGCAACGCCCACGAAGGTGCAGCCCGTGCCGACCGCTGCAACCCATCCGTCGACCGGGCCACCGAACTGCGCCAGGATCTCCGGGCCTGTCGTGGTCTCGTGCGCTGCGATCCCCTCTGCAGCGTTGAACTGATCGACGTAGAAACCGTCACGCGCCCGGGCGATCGCGCAAGCCGCCTGTGCGGCAGCATTGACATCGGAACCCGTCACCTGGCCCGGGCTTCCATCCACCTGGGCGATGAGCACCACTTCGGCGCCGAGTCCTTCGAGCATCTTCGCTCGCGCCGGACTGTTGCCTGCCGACATCGTGACGACGAGGGGATGGCCGAGCGCGGCGCATGCCACCGCCAGTCCGGCGCCCATGTTTCCGCTCGTCATTTCCACGACCGGCATTCCCGGCTTCAGCCGGCCATCCTCTCTTGCGGCAAGCAGGATCGCCTTGGCGGCACGGTCCTTCACACTTCCCCCGGGCAGCAGGAACTCGGCCTTGGCGATGATGCGACCAGGACCCGTGTAGATGCGATCCAGTGCGATCAAAGGCGTGCCGCCGATTATCTCAATGGCCGACGCGGCGAGCATGACTTCTCCGACAATGACGGGTGCGGAAGGTCACATCCGCACGACATGAAAATACTGCGACTTTGATACGCGGGCGTTCGCCTGCTGACCAGCGCTCGCGGCCCGACGATCCTCAAACCGGAAACGGCCAGCGGCCGGTTTCCTTCCTCAAGAAAGGACTCATCATGGGATGGCTCTTCATGCCCTTTACGTCGATGGGCGGCCACAAGACCGCCAAATCCTATCTCGACGCGCAGCTTACCTACGAAAACACGCTCGAGGACGGCACGAAACGCGGCCTCAGGGTGCTCGCGTCCTCCTGTCCGGGAAATCGGACCTATTACGCCGCAGCCCAGGAAATCGTGGACGGCATTGCCGGCAACGTTTTCGCGGTAGTGTGCCTGGTGCGCTGGAATCCACGCTCGCGCGATGGCCACCAGTTCGGGTACAAGGATAGTGCGCCGTTGCGGCGCTGAAATGGAGTATCAGTGATGATGAGGTAAGTTGAGAATGCCTCTGCTCGCCGGACTAACCTCGGGCCTCACAAGGTCTGAAATCCCGAAAGGGACGGGGAACAATAGCATGTTCGGAAAAGGCCAGATGCGTCTTAGTCGCAAATGGAGGCGATGACGGTCAGGGCAAGGTGCGTATGGTGAAGGCTACACTGCTTAAATCCCAGTCTGCAGCAATCTATATAGCGATACTGGCGAAAGCGACTGTCACGCCAGGTCCGGATGATGACAGCGGTCTCATGTCTTGGCCGCCTGTTTCTCAGCCCATCCGGTGCGCCTCTCGTCGAGGGGTTTAGTGGACGAACGGGACACCTAACCGCGCCGCATCTCCATTCAGCGTAACTACGGGATGCCCTAAACAGGCGGCTTCTGCCGGCCTGCATGGGTACGGAGCCGCCATATTACTCAAATGCCCGGGGTAATGCCCGGGACATCGACCTCTTCGGAGGCGGCGGTGCAACTGTATAAGGTCTCGAGCGATCGGGCCGAAAGCGGGGAAGACCGGGGGAAGGGCGGCAGCTGTGATTCTTCAACCACCGATCATGGGGTGTGCTGATGCTGCCAGAAACTGTGAAAGGCCGGTTGGAGGCCATTCCGGCGCTCGTTGCGTCGGGCAAAAGGGTGAATGGACTCTATCGTCTGATGGGGTCTCGCCTCCTTTGGGAGGAGGGGCTCCAGAAGATCGGATCCAACAAGGGTGCGATGACGCCGGGTATTGACGGCGAGACCTTCGCGGACTTCGGACCGGAAGACCTCGACCCGATTATCGCCAGCGTGACGGCAGGGACCTATGATCCCAAACCAGTGCGTCGGGTGTTTATCCCGAAAGGCAAGGGCAAACGGCGTCCGCTGGGCATTCCCACGCGCGACGACCGCCTCGTTCAGGAAGTGGCGCGGCAACTGCTCGAACGGATCTATGAACCGGTGTTCTCGAACGCCTCCCATGGATTCCGGCCGGGCCGGTCGTGTCATACGGCGCTTGAACACGTCAAAGCCGTATGGACGGGGGTGAAATGGCTCGTAGATGTGGATGTCGCGGGGTTCTTTGGTGACACGCCTCGAAGAGGAGACCCGGATCGGCAAAGGCGGGACCCTGGCGGCGCAGCTGTCGCGGCTCGATCTGATCGTGCTCGACGAGCTTGGATATCTGCCGTTCGCACGCTCGGGAGGGCAGTTGCTGTTCCACCTCATCAGCAAGCTTTATGAGCGCACCAGCGTCATCATCACCACCAACCTTGCCTTCGGCGAGTGGCCTACCGTCTTCGGGGATCCCAAGATGACTACGGCGCTGCTCGACCGCGTCACCCACCACTGCGATATCATCGAGACGGGCAACGACAGCTGGCGCTTCAAAAACCGCAGCTGACCGCTACCTTCGGCGCCTTCAAAAATCTATCTTGCGCTGCGCGCGCCTCCGGTCGGGCTACGCCCGCCCTCCGCCGCACGCAGCGCAAGGCCATCTTCAACAAACCAACATCATATCCGAAAAAGGGGGTCCCTCTTCGACGCCGATCGGGGGTCCCTTTTGAACGCCGTTTGACAATCGAAATGTGCATCAAGCTCCGCGAGCGCGGCCAAACGACCAATCTCGCTCTCTCCGACAATCTGATGACGGCCGACCTGAAGCGCGTGCACCGCTATCTGGCCAACACAATCGCGGACCCGCTGACCGCCCCGGAAGCTGCACGGATGGCGGAATCGATCCGGGCTGTCTTCAATACCAATGCGCAGGTCCTGCGGTTCCTCCCCGACGAGGGCGAGCCTTACTCCATTCGCAGGTGGATGACGGCCGACAAAAGGCCCGGCGCCATCCTCTTCATCACCTCCGATTATGAGGACCTGGAGCTGAACCGTCCGCTCCTGACGCTCTGGACGAACCTGTCCATCACGAGCCTCATGTCGATGCCGCGGACGAACAGTCTGCGCACCTGGTTCGTGTTCGACGAACTCGCCGCGCTCCACCGTCTGCCGGCCATCGAGAAGGGACTTCAGACCGCACGCAATTTTGGCGGAGCAATGCTCCTCGGCCTCCACAGCTTTCCGAAGCTCGTCGAGGTCTACGGCGAAGAAGGCGCTCGAAATCTTGCTTCGCTAGCACGCACCAAGCTGATCCTCGCCACCGGCGAATATAAGACCGCCGAAGAATGCTCCCTCTACATCGGAAACCGTGAGGTTCGCCAGATGGATGAGGCCTATTCTTACGGCTATAACAACACGCGCGACGCTTCGACGCTGACTCCGCGAAAGCAGGTCGAACCGCTTGTCCTTCCCGACGACATCACCAACCTTCCGGCGCTTCACGGATATGTCAAATATCCGGACGGATTCCCCGCAGGACGGATCAAGCTCGAATGGAAACGATACCCCGTTGTCGCCGAGGGCTTCATGCCTCGCGCCAATGTTCAACCCGTTCGATCAAGGCGCGGAGAAGGGGCGTTCGAGGAGGATGGGGCAGGGGAAGCCGGCGGGCGGGACGGCTCGTTGCTGGTGATCGACGAGATTCTGGAATCTCCCAATCTCGCGCGGGATTTGGCCGCCGGGATATTGTCGGCGGAAGCAGAAGAAGAGGGGAACGCGGCGGCACGGGCGGCGCAGGGCACGGACGACCGCGGTGATCAGGGATCGGTAAAGGGTGAAAGCGCCGAAAAGGCGCCCGCGGCACCGGCCCGATCAGACGAGCAGGCTGTTGCGGCGCGGGATCGCGACGATCGGAGCGATGGCCATCGGCAGGGTCAGGGGACGCCCCAGGTCGAGGATCAGACGCTCGCCGAACTGCGTCAGGACTTCTCGGCCGGCCGTGACGACAACGATCTCGATATGGGCATCTGATGCTCTCCGTCGCCCCGATCCGCTCGGCCGCCGGGTCCGCGAATTATTTCGCGAAGGACGACTATTACACCGTCGAGGATTCGTCCGAGGTCAGCGCCTGGGCAGGGGAAGGGGCCGACATCGCTGGTCTCTCTGGCGAGGTGTCGAAGGACGCCTTCGAAGGGATTCTAAACGGGTTCCTGCCGAGCGGGGAAGGGGTCGCCCAGGTCGAGAACCGCCGGCACGGCCTCGACCTTACCTTTTCGATGCCGAAGTCCGCGTCGGTGATGGCCTATGTCGCCGGCGACAAGCGCGTGCTCTCCGCCAACATGGCGGCCGTCAAGCAGACGATGGCCTGGGTCGAAAAGAACCTTGCCGAAGGCCGGCGCGACGTCGACGGCCGCAAGGTTCCGGTCCAGACCGGCAATCTCGTCTATGCGCTCTTCCAGCACGATACCAGCCGGGCGCTCGATCCGCAGGGCCATATTCACGCTGTGATCGGCAACATGACGCAGATGCCCGATGGCAAGTGGCAAGCCCTTCACGCCGACAAGATCTGGAGCCACAACAGCATCATCGGCGCGATTTACCACAGCTACCTGCGGACGGCGCTCGAGAAGATCGGCTACACTGTAGAGCTTCGCGGCAAGCACGGAACCTTCGAGATCGTCGGCGTGCCAAAGGCCGCGCGTGAGGAGTTCAGCCAACGGCGCGAGGACATTCTCAACAAGGCGGCCGAAACCGGCATAACATCCCACAAGGGCCGCGACCAGATCACGATCAATACCCGCGATCCCAAGCTCGACGTCGAGGATCGCGGCGCGCTCAGGCAAAGCTGGATCGAGCGGGCCGCTGCGCTCGGTTTCGACGGAAAGGACCTGCGCGCGGCCGCGGAAGCGCGTGCTGGCATGATGACCGCGGTCGGGCCGCTCGAGCGCGGCTATCGCGCGATCGTCGATGCCATCGATCTCGCGCGCAGCCGGCTCGGCGATTTCCTTCGCCCACACGACCCGTTAGTCGACCATGCGCTCGCGCGCGCGGTCAAGTCACCCGAAGAGGCCCGCACGCAACTCGCGGTCGCATCGGCCGTCCGCATCCTGTCCGAACGCGAGGCGGCCTGGCCGCTTCATATGGTGTCGAAGACTGCGCTCGATCTCGGTCTCAAAGGCGTCACCGTCGAAAGCGTCGAGCGCCGGATCGATCAGCTCGTCCAGAATCGGCAGATCGTGATGGGAACTGCCCATGCCACGGACCGCGACGGCAAGATGGTGACGACCCAGGAGGCGCTGCGCATCGAGGAGAAGATCCTCGACCTGGTGAAGGAAGGCAATGGCGCCGCAAATCCCGTCCTGTCTGCTGCCGACGCGCCCGCGCGCCTTCAGGCAGTCGCGGAGCATCCACTCAATCCCGGGCAGCTTGCCGCCGCGACCCTGATCCTCTCCTCTGACGATCGCACGATCACGATCCAGGGAAAGGCGGGCACGGGCAAGTCCACGATGCTGCAGGCGGTCTCGCGCGTCGCGGAGGCCGAAGGCCGTACGATCCGGGGTCTCGCGTTCCAGAACAAAATGGTCGGCGATCTCGCCGAGGGCGCCGGCATCCAGGCCCAGACGATCGCCTCCTTTGTCCTCGCCCACGAGCGCTTCATCGCCGAACGGAACACGCCGCGCTATGAAGCGGCGCGGGAAAGGCTCGCCGGCACCATGCTCCTCGTGGACGAGACCTCGATGGTCTCGGCAAGCGATATGCTGAAGCTTCACCAGATCAGCGCGGCGATGGGCGTCGACAAGCTCGTCCTCGTCGGCGACAGGCAGCAGCTCTCCTCGATCGACTGGGGCAAGGCCTTCGCCATGATCCAGGCTGCCGGCGCGACGATGGTGCGGATGACCCAGAATATCCGCATCGGGAAGCCGGGCCAGCCGCTAACCGAAGAGCAGCAGAAGCTGAAGGTTGTCGCCGAACTCGCGAACGTGGGAAAGGCGGGCGCCGCCATGAAGGTGCTCGGCGAGCATATCGTGGAAGAGAAGGATCCGGCCGCCGCCGCGGCCGATAGTTGGCTCGGCCTTTCACCGGAAGAGCGTGAGGCGACCGCCGTATTCGCATCAGGCAGAGACGCGCGCGAGACTATCAACAAGCGCATTCAAGCCGGATTGATCGCCGAAGGAAGCGTCAAGGGCGAGGCGCTCCAGCTCACAGTCTATGATCGAGTGAATACGACGCGCGAGGAATTGCGCTATGCGTCGACCTATCGCCCCGGCCAGACCCTCGAGGTGGGTCGGGGCGGGGCGCAGGATGTCGGCATCCAGGCCGGGCGATACGATGTCCTCAAGGTCCATGCCAGTGGCAAGGTCGACCTCGCAGACGGACGGCGCAGGATCCGCTTCGATCCGCAGAAGCTGTCGCCGGCAGAGCAGCGGGACCGGCTCCAGCTCTCCGAGAAAAAGCCGCTCGATATCCACGAGGGCGACCGCATCCGCTGGACCGCGAACGACAAGGGCCGCGGGCTTCACAACGCCACCCTCGCCCGGGTGGTGAGCGTCGACGGCTCCGGCGTCACGGTAGAGACGGCGGGCAAGGAGCAACTGACCCTGCCGATGGGCGATCCGATGCTCTCGCGCCTCGACCTCGCCTACTCGCTGAACATGCATATGGCGCAAGGCATCACAACCGACAGGGCGATCGGCGTCATGTCCTCATTCGAGCGTTTCCTGTCCAACCAGCGCCTGTTCAATGTCCTCGTGACGCGCGTGCGCGACGGCCTGACGATGATCGTTGACGACAAGGAGAAGCTGGCACGGCAGCTCGACATGAACCCGGGCAACAAGACCTCTTCGCTCGAAACCGTCGGCCGCCTCGACATAGATGGGAACATGGCCAAGGGCGCGAAGGCGCGCGAGGATTTCAATCCCGGCCCGATCGACGGCGTCGACCTGTCCGATCTCCCGCCGCTGCCTGACGACCTGCCCCCGCTCCCTGACGCCGGCGCCGCAGCGCCGGTCGGAAAGGACCAGGCAGCGAAGCCCGAACCGAAGCCCGACCGGGCGGAACAATTGCCGCCGCTGCCCGAGCGCAGCCTCGGCCTCGATTTGTAGCATGAAGCCGCCGGCGCGGCGCCGGGGGCGAAAGGAAGGAGACGAAACGATGGCATGGGAATTTGAGCAGGCCGGCAAGTTCGGCAGCGAGAAGGCGGCTGACGATTATGCCAGGCGCAACAATCTCGATCCGCGCGATGTGCAGATCACCCGCAAAGGCGGGGAAGTGGAGCTCAGCATCCGCCGATCGGCGCTCGACGGGCGCAACCTGCGCGACAATGGCGAAGGCCGGCGGGATGGGTGGGGCTGAAGGAGGCGGTCATGGAATTCACTCAGCGCCGCGGCGACGCGCCCCCTCGGGCAATCGGAGGATAACCGCGCATGGGCATCGACGATCGAGACTATATGCGCGAGCGGCAGCGCGCGCGGAGCGGAAGCACGCGCTGGAATGACCGAGCCGGGCGCGTGGAGGGCGCCTGGTTCGACCCGGCCATTCGAAGCTTCGACTATCAACGCGGACGCTGGCGGGGCTCCAGGCGTTCCAGCCCTGTTCGATATATTCCCTTTGCCCTGAGCCTCCTCCTCATTCTGATCCCCCTCTACGGCGAAGCTCAACGGGCGGGCTGGCTGCCGGATCGCGAGGCGGCGATGCCATTTCCGGAATCAGGGTCGGTAACTGTGGCGAGTTGGGCGATGCACGAACCCGTTAGCAGCTTCCTCACCGTCGAGACGGCGGACAGCAATGCCGTCGTGCAGCTCATCGACCCGACCACCGGCCGACACGCCATTTCGATCTATGTCTCGAAAAATGACCGGATTCGCGTGCCGGTGCCGCAGGGCACATTCCGGCTCCGGCTCATCGAAGGTCAGAAGTGGCACGGACCGGTGCGCTATTTCGGGTCGAATACATCCTACGAGACAGCCGCTGAACTCATGATCTTTGCACCTCGGGCCGGCCACATCATTGACCTTCATCGGAGGCCCGATGGCAATCTCAAAACGCGTATGATGTTGTCGCGCCCCGAAGCTCTGTGATTCCGGACGCGTAAGTGTGGTCAGCGGCGCACGCGCGATAGGACCCGGGCGGCGACATTGCTGCGAACCGCGAGCTTGCGGCCATAGCGTAATGCCGTAGCGGGCGAGCTCCAGCGCAGCGCCTGGGCTATTCCCGCGCCGTCCTCTCCGGCAGCAAAAAGGTCCTGGGTCAGGCCGACGCGAAGGGAGTGAGTGGACAATGCCTGCACCGCGGCGGTCAACTCGCTGGCGGGGAGACTCACCAATCCCAGTTCGAATGCTGCAAGCGCGACGCGTCGGTAGATGCCGTTGACGCCCTGGCGTGTCAGCGGCGCCGTTCCGATGGAATAGGTCGTTCGGGCGAGCGCCGTTTCAGAATCGCTGGCGCGTACGCGCCGCCGATCGACTCCGACCCTGCGGAACAGGGGGCCTTCCTCGATACCGCTCGCTTCCAGCCAGGCGCCGACCCGCCGCATGGTCTCGGCCGACAGCCATGCCCAGGCGCCTTCGCCTTCCTGGTCGGTCTTGGAGAAGGGGATGAACAGCGTCGCCGAACCATCCTGCTGGGGATCGATATGCACAGCTTCGACCACCGTGAGTTCGCTTACGCGCAGCCCCGCGTCATATCCGAGCGATAGCAGGGCAGCGTCGCGCAGCCCCTGCAGGTCGCCGCCGCAGGCATCGAGAAGCGCAGCGAGGGTGAATCCCTTGGTGACATGGCTGTCCAGTGCCTTGCCGAGCCGCAATGGCGCTGCCTGGCGCTGCAAGGCTCCTCTGCGCCTGCGGACGGCCTTGAGCGCCGCGCGCACCATCGGTGCGTCGGTAGGCGCGGCTTCGCCCGCCAATCCCATCATGCGGTGGACCGTGCCGAGGCTAGCGATCCGGCGCGCGAGCGTCGCGGGCTTCTTGCCCCTGCCATCGAGCGCATTCACATAGCGAACCAGATCTTCGGGATCGGCGGGCAGCGGTGAGCGGCCTTCCTCACCGCACCAGCCGCTCCAGCAGTCGAGATCGGCGGCGATCGCCGCCTTTGTCGCGTCGGCCATGGCCGCCAGCGTCGTCTCGAGTCCGAGTTGGCTGATCGGCGGCAGATCCGCTGGAACGATGCTGGCGATCGTGCGCAGCAGCCGCATGTCGACGGTCTCGGGATCCGCGTTTGGCGATCGCGTCGGCAGCGCGGCATCGTTGGTCCGGACCACCACGATTTCGGCGTCGGAACGGCTGGCGGGTTTTTCGGCCATCGTTGCTACGCGCCCTTGCGCCGGGCATTGTGCTCATGCGGCACAAGGCGCGGCACATTTGTGCCGCGTGATTTCGCTGCCATTTTCGCGATCGTCATTTTGGCCCTTCCCTGCTGTTTCCGCGCACTTGTTCTTACCATAACGATCAATTATGGTAAGTGACAGATCGCGCGGGGAGGGCGGTTTTTGGGGCTGTTTTACAAGCTTTTCCGATAATGCTGATCAGAGCGCGATATCGACGCGCGTGCAGGACGGTCACGATGCCCGACGGATCCATCCGACAGAAACGCCAAAAGACATAGTGATGCTCATGGCGGCCGAAAAAGCCCTCGACCCCGAATTCTGCCGGAATGGCGCGCCATCGCGTTTCGCGCCTAGCGATCCGATCGAAGCAGTCGAAGAGGCCGCGAATGTAGGCATCCGCCTTGGGCCTCGCCCCAGCGGTCGCGTACAGGCATAAATTTCGCCCAGCCGCCCTCCGGCGCATTGAATGCCTGCGTAAGCTCTGCCTTGAGGCGACCAAACTGCTCGGCTTGAGCCGTTCCTTGTCCCGGCGGATGAGGTCGCGGACATATTCGCTGACATTTTCGTAGGAGCCTTCGGCGCCGACATGTGCCATGACGAAATCGCCTAGTGCGCCCCTGATCCGAACATTGAGCGTAACAGGCTTGCTCATGGCGATAACCTCCTGTTTGATATTCTGGACAGGATCAAGGGCAGACTAAGCAATGCTGGGTGCCTCCGCTGCTTCCCGCCCTTCGTCAGAAAATTCTGGAAACTTTCATACATTGGAAGTATCGGGAATTTCATGTCCTCCCTGGCGCAACAGATCACGGCAGCGGGTCTGGCCGATCATATCCTCAGCGAACGCCAGCTCGGCAATCTGCTGGGCGGCGGAGACGCCCGGCGCTACGGCCTGGTCAATCGGGCGCTCAAGGATGGTTCCCTGCTCCGCGTGAAGCGCGGCACCTACCTGCTGGCTAAGCGCTATCGGGCCGAAACCATCCATCCCTTCGCCATTGCGCAAGGTCTGATGCCGGGTAGCTATGTCTCTTTCGAAAGCGCGCTCGCCCATCATGGCTGGATCCCCGAAGCGGTCTTTGTGACCGCGGGAGTGACGCCTGGCCGCAAAACGCTCCGCTTTGAAACGACAGACTTCGGCACGTTCAGCTTTCATCCGCTCGCTATCGCGGATTATCAGTTCCTGGCCGGCGTCGATCGCGTGCAGATGGGCAAGCTCATCGCCTTCGTCGCACAGCCGCTGCGGGCCTTGTTGGACCTCGTTGCCCTGCGCAAGCAGCAGTGGGCGGGCATCGAGTGGCTGACCCATGGCATGCGGATCGACGAGGACATGCTCCTCGGGCTCCGACGGAAGGATTTCGCCAAGCTGAAACCGGTCTACAAGCACAAGGCCGTGAACAGCTTCCTCGCCGCGCTCGAAAGCACTGTCATGGCCAGGAAGGTCCGCTCAGCACATGATTGACATCATCCAGGAGAAACTGCGCCGCTACGATCCCGCCAATGCGCTAGAGGAAGAGAATGCGGTCAAGGAAATCCTCCAGGAAATCGCGCTCTATGCCCTTTGGCGCGGCGACTTCTTCGACGTCGCGCTATTCCAGGGCGGCACGTCCCTGCGCATCCTGAACAGCCTACCGCGCTTCTCGGAAGATCTCGACTTCCTGCTGCGCCAGGCCGACCCAGACTTCGACTGGACGCCTTATCTCAAGACCCTGATCGAGGTGTTCGGCCAGTTCGGGCTGAAGCTCGATGCTCTGCCCAGGGCGAAGATGGACACGGCTATCCGCCAGGCGCTGATCAAGAACGATTCCATCGCGAGCCAACTCGACCTGTCTTTTGCGGGCGCTGGTAAGCCAAAGACGATCCGGATCAAGCTAGAGATCGACGTCAACCCACCTGCGGGTTCGGGCGAGGCGTCCAGCTATCTCGATTTTCCAGCGGACCACGAAGTTCGGCACCAGGATCTGCCGTCCAATTTCGCTCTCAAGATTCATGCCTTGCTATGCCGGGGTTTCCTCAAGGGTCGGGACTGGTTCGATTTCTCCTGGTATGTCGCCAAGGGAGTAACGCTCAATCTGGCCCTCCTGCGCAATGCCCTCATCCAGGCCGGTCCCTGGGCGGGAGATAATCACATCGCCGTCGACATGCCCTGGCTGAACGAAGCGCTGGGCAGCACGATTGCGAAGATCGACTGGAAGGCCGCCGCTGACGACGTGCGGCGTTTCCTGCGGCCGGCCGAACTCAGGTCGCTTGATCTGTGGAGTGAGCGCTTTTTCCTCGCCAAACTGGAAAAACTGACGTCGACTTCTGGTCACGCTTGAGCGGCAAACCTCCAGCGCTATCATGACACCGCCGCGCGAGGCTGGCCGTGCATTCCGCGAATGTAGAAGTCTCGCTGATGCTCACTCGTGGCGACGTTGGGATGCAGCGCGGCCCGGACGGCGGGCGTTATCGTATAGACCGCATGTCGCTGCGCCCCGCGGTTCTCATGATCCACCAGGAAACCCTGATAGTGGCGTTCGATAAGACCCGCCCGCACCAGCTCGGACACGGCCCGGCTGATCGCCGTCATGCCCGTATCCCGAATGCGCTCGCTGACTTGCGCTTCCACGATCCGTTCAGCTTCAGCCGTGTCGGCCGGCAGCTCGCCCTTCGCGGCGAGCGCCGCCCGCACCTTGCCGGCGGTCGCGCGACGCTGATGGTACCGCGCCCCGCTCGGCGCGATCGCGGTCGCCAGCCATTCACGGATCGGTACCAGAGCCTCGCCATCGCGCACGAGCGGCCCGGCCTGCCCATTCGCCCGGGCGACCCGCGAAATAAGGTCGAGCACCATGAAGGTGTAGCGCGGACGCGCTGAATGTTCGGCGATCGTGCGGACGATATCGGGTATTCCGATTGTCCGGCGGGCGGGCGGAGGTGCGAAAAGGTCCTGCTGAAACATGGAACGAATCAAGCACAAAGTTAGACTCATGTGAATCCCCCAATTACTCACAAAGACGGTCATTTGGCGATTTTGCCACCAGTGTCACTTTACCGCTGGGCAAGGTAAAGTGACGTAGTTGTCATTGTTCGGCGCTTCCCTCTCTCACGCGCGGATGAAGCTGTGCTAGAGCGTGGCGATGGATCTGGACCAGTTTCGCTCCTCCGCTGCCTCCATAGCCGCGCCGGTCGCTCGCCCATTGTTCCGGCTCACAACGGATCTCGACCTGCCGCCGCTGCCCGGGCATGCGGCCGCATCCTCGCGCCACTCCATGGCGAACCTGCTGGAGGAACTCATCGACGCTGCGGGCTGCAATGAAATTCCAGCCCCCGCCCGCGCACCCGATCAGCCCTCTATCGTTGACCTGTTCGGAGCGTTGAAGACGGCCGCTGCCGGCTTCGAAGTGGCTCCCGGCGTGGGCCTTGCCGAACACTTCTGGACGCACCCGGTCGCTCTACATAATGGCGAGGCCGCCGCCTCCCTTCTGCGCACCGCACGCAACGGGCATTCCATACACGGTTTCGCCGTCCTCTATGCCACCGATGTCCGGCCGCCATTGCTCTATGGCCCCAATATGTCGCCGCTGCGTGTGACAGGAACGATCGGCACCGAAAGCGACATCGAGGGTCCTTACCTCGCGCTCGTTGCCTTCGAAGGCGAGCCGGACGGTCGCGCCGCAGCGATCGAAGCGTACGCAGCCCCGATCTTCCATGCTCGACGGTTCATCCTCGTTCGTTCGGAACTCGATCGGGATGTGCTCCGCGCTCTCGAGCATCTTCAAGCGGCGCTGGATGCCCACGGCGTCGAATGTGCGATCCACCGCGTCCGACCGGGTGCAGACGACGAACGAACCCTGATTGAATTGGTCATCTCGAACGCGGTAGGTGGCCGGCGCATGCGGCTGGCGATCGATGCGACGCGTGAGGCCACGCGGTGCCAGGCCGAGCGTACATCTCCCGGGTTCGTGGTAACGCACCGGAACTGGAGGGACGGCAGCTTCATCGCTTGGCTCGCGCAAACGGTAATAGCTGACGGTCGAACAATCCCCGCAATTGCATAACCAGGCCCATCGCGAGAGGCAGGCTCGCGTCACTATCCTCGCTACCCCATCGCGATGCGGTTCCGTCTCCGCCTGCAGCGGGTTCAATATCCGCTTTTTCGTGGAAGCCAGCGCGGTTCGATCAGAGGTACCGCCAACGTGCGATCAGGCTCTTGAATCGAACTTTGGCCTCACTAGCTCTGCAATACCGGACGCCATCCGGGTCCGGATGGACATAGAGGGCGTCGGCTCTCGCATACCGACGCTTCTCATGCCCAAATTGCTTCGTTGGAGGATTTGGAAATGAGAACCAACTTCGACTTTACGCCGTACAGGCGATCAACGGTCGGCTTTGACCGTCTTTTCAACCTGCTTGAGGCGGGAGCACGCGAGGACGACGGCTATCCGCTCTTCGATATTGTGAAGCTTGGCGATGACAGCTTCCGCATCACCTTGGCGATCGCAGGGTTCAGACCCGACGACATCGAGATCGTGGCGCAGCAGAACCAGCTCACCGTGACCGGCAAGCGCGCCGATGATGCGGACAAGGGAGAGTATCTCCACCGAGGCATCGCGTCTCGATCGTTCGAGCGACGCTTCCAGCTTGCCGACTTCATCGAGGTCGGAGCGGCGAGCTTCGAACATGGACTGCTCTCGATCGAACTCCGGCGTGTCGTTCCTGAAGCAATGAAGCCGCGCCGAATCGAAATCGGCGGCGGAGCCCCGGACGGTCGCCAAATCGGCGAGGCGAAGGAGAAGGCGAGCGAAGTTGCCTGATCCCGCCGCCGGCCTGCCGGCGCCGCTTTCGTCCCTCCCGCCAGCGGCGGCCGGCAGGTGCCGGCAGGTATCGACAGGATCCAGCCAGAAAGGAGATGCTTATCATGGCTTTTCGTGATCTCATTCCCTGGAGCCGGCAGGAAAACCGGCTGCCTGTCTCGGTCAGCGCCGAACAGGACCGGGACACTCATCCGCTGCAATCGCTTCACCGCGAGGTGAACCGTCTCTTCGACGACGTCTTGCGTGGCTTCAACATGCCCGCCTTTGCCGGGTTTGATCGGCGCGCCGGCTGGCCTCACCTAGAGCTCGGCGAGACGGACAAGGAAATCCGTGTAACGGCCGAACTTCCCGGCCTGGATGAGAAGAATGTGGAGGTGCTGGTCGAGGACGGCGCGCTCACTCTTCGCGGCGAGAAGAAGGCCGAGGTCGAGGACAAGGACCGCGGCTATTCTGAACGAAGCTATGGCCGCTTCGAACGTCGGATCAGCCTTCCGAACGGTGTCGAACACGACAGGGCGAGCGCAACGTTCAAGAACGGCGTCCTGACTGTGACAGTGCCACGCTCCGATAAGCCCGACGAGAGTGTGCGCCGAATTCCGATCAATGGCGGTGCGGCGTCATGAGATAGGCCGGGGGCGCTCTGCTCCCGGCCACCGGCGCTCCGAAGCTCCTGCCCCGGAATTTCAGGAAGCACCATGAGCCAATTTCTCGATTAGCGGGCGGAAACGGGTCTGGTTACCAGACCGTCACCTGGCTTCACGGTCCTGGCGGTGCGCTGCCAGGTCGAGGGCGGTGAGAACACGGTCGATCACTGCTGCTTTGCTCGCGGCCTTTGGAAGTTCGCGAACGGCGAATTGCTGCATCTTCGTCAGATCGTCTCTGGGAATGCTAATCTCGATCGGTAGCATGCCCAACCGTTCGGGATCGACACCCTGTGCGGCTCGGCCCGATGCAAGCAGATGATCGAGCAGCCGCTTACGATCGGCAAAAGTCCAGCGCAGCGCCTCGAGCTCCTGCGGACTGATGGATAGCAACGCGATCGCGAACTCCATGATATCGTCGAACGGCAGGCGCACGCGCGCACCATCCTTGCGGCCGCGTCGCATCCGCTTGAACACCCCTTGATTCACTGAATCGAAATCACGCCGTCGACGGCGTTCCATTCCGTAGGGCGTATCAGCCCTTCATGGGCTATGCGCACAGAATGGAGCGCCGCCTCGATCTCGCGACGCCAGTGGTCGAGAAAATCGAACAGCACGGGAAAGTCTGGAGCGAGATCATATTCCTGCCAGACGAATAGCTGGAGAAGCGAAGGCGCGTCCGGACGATAATAGTGGATTTCCGCAGTCGTCAGGCCATAGCCGCGCAGCTGCGCAATAAATCCCCGGTCGATCACGGCGACGGCTGCGGCCGCTCATGGCCCTGATCAAGCGTGTGCATCGCCGCAAGAATTTCGTCGACTGGGATGGGACGCCTTGCTCCAGGGGGCTTGCGCAAGCCAGGCTGGTTTCTGACCGCGGACCTGTCGGACGCCCAGGACGCCAGAATTGCGCGCTTCACTTCCGGTTCCAGGCTCGGATGCCGGGCAACTTCAAAGGGATGAAGAAAACGGGAAAATGGTTGCGACATTGCTGTGCCTCCTTTCCTTCTCGTCGCTCCATTGTTGTTCGTGGCGCCACGTCCACCGCTGCAAATCTTGGTGCGCGCGTGAGTCGCGTCAAGAGGGCATTCGCGATGACCAAGGCACTGAAATCAGGGCAATTGGCACTCACTCGCGCAGAGTGCCAATATTTTTCGTTGCACCCCTTGAACGGAAAAATCTCCTTTCCTAGCTTCGGAAAGCCTGTCGTTCAGATGAACGAGAGGGCCATCACATATTGTTTTGCATCCGGAGGTTATGCATGCATTTCCGCCCCTTGCACGACCGTGTGGTCGTCCGCCGCATTGAAGCCGAGGAAAAAACCTCGGGCGGCATCATCATCCCCGACACCGCCAAGGAAAAGCCGCAGGAAGGCGAAGTCGTCGCCGTCGGTCCCGGCGCGCGCGATGACAACGGCAATCTCATCGAACTCGCCGTGAAAGCCGGCGACCGGGTCCTTTTCGGCAAATGGTCGGGGACCGAGGTCAAGATCGACGGCGAGGACCTGCTCATCATGAAGGAAAGCGACATCCTCGGCGTGATCGACAATGTCGTCCCGCTCAAGCAGGCGGCCTAGCAGGACCGCCATTCCTCAAGCATTCAGGAAGGAACAAGGAAAGGAGTTAAGCCAAGATGGCTGCCAAGGAAGTGAAATTTGCGTCGGACGCGCGTGATCGCATGCTGCGCGGCGTGGATACGCTTGCGAATGCAGTAAAGGTCACGCTCGGTCCCAAGGGCCGCAATGTCGTGATCGAGAAGAGCTTCGGCGCTCCGCGCATTACCAAGGACGGCGTCACCGTCGCCAAGGAGATCGAGCTCAAGGACAAGTTCGAGAACATGGGCGCGCAGATGCTGCGCGAAGTGGCCTCGAAGCAGAACGACAAGGCGGGTGACGGAACCACCACGGCCACTGTGCTCGCCCAGTCGATCGTGCGCGAGGGCTCGAAGGCGGTGGCCGCCGGCATGAACCCGATGGACCTGAAGCGCGGCATCGATCTGGCGGTCGGCGCCGTGGTCCAGGATCTCGCTGCGCATGCCAAGAAGGTCAGCGCCAACAGCGAGATCGCCCAGGTCGCCACCATATCGGCCAATGGCGATGCTGAAGTCGGCCGCATTCTCGCTGAAGCCATGGAGAAGGTCGGCAATGAGGGCGTCATCACAGTCGAGGAGGCGAAGAGCCTCGCGACCGAGCTCGAAACGGTCGAGGGCATGCAGTTCGATCGCGGCTATCTCTCGCCCTATTTCGTGACCAACGCCGAGAAGCTCAAGGTCGAGCTCGAGGACCCCTATATTCTCATCCACGAGAAGAAGCTGTCCAACCTGCAGGCCCTCATTCCGCTGCTGGAGCAGGTGGTTCAGTCGGGCCGGCCGCTTCTCATTATCGCCGAGGACGTCGAAGGCGAGGCGCTGGCCACGCTCGTCGTCAACAAGCTCCGCGGTGGGCTCAAGGTCGCGGCCGTCAAGGCGCCTGGCTTCGGCGATCGCCGCAAAGCGATGCTCGAGGATATCGCAATCCTCACCGCCGGCAATGTGGTCAGCGAGGAACTCGGCACGAAGCTGGAAAACGTAACGCTGGGGATGCTCGGCCGCGCCAAGAAGATCATCATCGACAAGGACAACACCACCGTCGTCGATGGCGCAGGCGCACGCTCGGACATCGATGCCCGGGTCGCGCAGATCCGTGCTCAGATCGAGACCACGACCAGCGACTATGACCGCGAAAAGCTGCAGGAGCGCGTAGCCAAGCTAGCAGGCGGCGTCGCGGTCATTCGCGTCGGCGGTGCGACCGAAGTCGAGGTCAAGGAAAAGAAGGATCGTGTCGATGACGCGCTCCACGCCACTCGCGCCGCGGTCGAGGAAGGCATCCTGCCGGGCGGCGGCATCGCTCTGCTCCGCGCGCTGAAGGCACTCGACGGTCTCAAGGCGGCCAACGACGACCAGCAGTCCGGCATCGACATCGTCAGGCGGGCTCTGCGCTCGCCGGCGCGGCAGATCGCCGACAATGCGGGCGAGGACGGCGCCTTCATCGTGGGCAAGCTTCTGGAAAGCAGCGACTACAACTGGGGCTTCAACGCCGCCACCGGCGAATATGAAGACCTGGTGAAGTCGGGCGTCATCGATCCGGCCAAGGTCGTGCGTACCGCCCTCCAGGACGCCGCCTCGGTCGCCTCGCTGCTCATCACTACCGAGGCGCTCGTGGCCGAGCTTCCAAAGGAAGATAAGGCCGCGCCGATGCCGGCGATGGATTACTGACCTCCTGGGCGGGAGGGCATGGCCTTCCCGCCCTTGCTCGCACATCTCTCGAATGCAAGCGGGCCTGCTACATCGACTATCTCCCATTTCTGACCGGACCGGAATCAGGGTAGCTTCGGTCGAGAAATTTCGTAGGATGGTGCTGGCAGGAGATCAGAATGCACGAGTTTATCGACAGTTCGGACGACGTGCTCGCCCTCGCAGTCTCAGGCAAGATCACCGGCTCGGATCTTGACGCGATCATGACCCGATTGGACAGCGCGATGGCGCGACACGAAAAGGTGCATATGTTCGTTGAGACGCGGACGATCGACGGCATCGAATTGTCGGGCTTGCCCGCTTACACCGCCCGGGCAATGCCCCTCTTCGGGAAGCTCAACCGCTTCGGACGCGTTGCCATCGTTGCAGATCAGGCCTGGATTCGCTTGGCCAGCCGCCTTGAAAGCGCAATTCTCCCGTTCATCAGCTACCGCGTGTTCGAGCCCGATCAGCGCGCCGAGGCACTCGCCTGGGTTGACCCTGCGAAGACGCAAAGCGGGGCCTGAACACGAGCTGCAGCACTGAGATCGGCCGCTTGGTCCACGATCCCTGCTATCTTGACGCGGGGCGATCAAGCACCGGACATCCCCTCGCAGCCTCGCGATGGATCGCGGCAACCATGGCATTTTGGCGGTCGCTTCTCTCCCGCTGAAAGCGGTCAACCGCCGCTTGCCGCGCCCGAGCCTCATCAACTGTGAGATCCGTCTTTCCCAGATCCGGCAATTCGCTTCCGGCTTTCGCGCTCTGCGCGCGATACCATTGAACGAATTCCTGGGTGAGCTCGGGCGAAAACGCCCCGCCGTGCCGCTCGGCATAAGCAGCCTCCGCTTCGATCGCAGAGGCCATATCCCGGAGTTTCATCGCCGCCGCCTGTGCCTTGGCGGCGCACTCCCGTGGTGGCAGCGCACTCTCCTTTGCCGTCGCAAGGCCACCTTGGGCCAGGAGGGCGCTACCGGCAATGACAACTGCCATCCATTTCATCTCGAACCCCCTCCGCGCAACCTTGCGTTTGACCATTCCTAATCGGGCAAAGCGGCGCGCCGTATGGCCGTTCGGACAGTGCCGCCCCTTGTGAACAAAGATTGAACATGCTAGTGAACTTCCTGGGAGTTCACCATGCGAACCGTGAAATTCGACATCGAAACCTATAATAGGACCAAGGCTTCGGGCACGCCGGTCTGCACGCATGTTGACGAGGAATATTGCGAAATAGGGACGGCTGTCGATCACGATGGCAATCCTACGCTCGGCGGTCGCATCGGCTATGCATTGGCCTATCTGCTCATGGCTGGCTGCGTCGGCTATTTCGTCCTGTTCGTCTAAAGCTCCTCATTCTCGCAGCTTGGGATCATGGAAGAAGCCATGGTCCCTGCCCCGGTTTACCTCGCTTTGAACATCGACCGCGCCTTGGATGCGTTGACCGCGCATGGATTGGGCAGCCTCACGCGTCAGGTCGATATCCGCCCTGCCCTCTTCGATTATGTCCGCTGCCGTCGATGACTGGCCGCCTCCGGGACCGGCCGGCACTCCGGCTAGCCCGCGAGGCTGGTAGGCCGCCCGAACGTCGGCAGCGCTATCGACGGAGGGATGGTGCACATCGACGAGATCGGGCGCATGGAGCCTGCCCTCGATCTCGGACCGGATCGACGCCTGCTTTTCGTCCATCCAGCGCGTGATCATCTCCTGCCGAACCGCTCGCTGCTGATCGGTCAAGTCGGTCGCCCAGAGCTCCGGCGCGTCGAGCCCCGGATTTGCGACCTGCTGGTGGCGATACCATTGGGCGAGATCCTGACTCAGGTTCTCGCTCAATTGCATTCCATGCGTCTCCGCATAGCTCGCGTCGCGCGAGAGCTGCTGCGACAGCTCATCGAGCCGTCGCGCGGTTTCCGAATAGGATTTCGCCAGAGCCAGGGAATCTTCGGTGCTGACCGACGACGAATCCGTCCTTGAGCCACGGGCGAAGACACCGCTCCGAGCATAGGTGCCTTCCGACGTCGAAGCGCCGCTACCGTTCGCATGCTCGTCACGAACCCCGCTTGACGAGGTGTTGCCGCTCTCACTGCTCCGAGAATCGTCCGTCGTCCAATTCATGGTGTCCATCTGGCTACCCGACTTGGACACATTGATTCCGAGCCCCGGCAGCCCGCGCCCACCCGAGCCTCCGTTGCCGCCACCGCGGCGGCCGCCAAGGCCGGCCGAAAGTGCTCCACCGATCTGATCGGATATCTGCGCTTGGCGATCGTGCCGCCCCGAAACGCGCTCGCTTTGCGAAATCGTCGATCGCTCTTCCAGGCCCTGGGTACTGCTGCCCGTGCGCCGATCGAACTGCTCTACAGAGGCATTCGCCTGATTGCCGCTGCTCGATTCCCAACCCCGCGTATGCTCGGTTGAGCTTCCGAACGTGCTGCGGTTCGCATGGGTCGCGGTCAGAATCTCGTTGGCGGCATTCTCATAGGCACGCGCCTGGCGATGCGCCTCGCTGGCCATTTCGCGCCATTCAGCGACCGATCCCGATGTCATCGTCGGCGTGAACCCAAGGCGCGAGATGGCCGCGGATGTATCATATACCTCCTGGCCGTTGCCGAACCCCGTCACCATGGCGCCATTGTCCTGACGCCACCCGAAGCTGGCGCCGCCGCCCATATAGGTGGGCGCCGTCGACCATTGATCGGCCTGCCGCATGTTCGACGTGGCATTCGCCCAGCTCACGTTGCCATACGAATAGTTGCCGGTCGTCTGTTCCAGCGCCGCCGCTTCCGCAGCGTTCTGCGCCGGCGCGAGCATGGACATGGAATGCCCGGCAATCGACATCGCGCCGCGCGCGAGGCCTGCCGCGAGAAAGGGCACGCTCATAAGCATGAAGCCAGCGATCGTGGCGGTCTCGCCATTCACCGCCCCGATCCCCGCATAGCTTGCGAGCGTAACGCCGCCTTCCGCGACGCCTGTCGCTGCCGACGTCGCCCGCGTCATGCAGATCATGTGAAGGATGACGTAAAGCGGCCCCCATGCGGCGAGATAGAAGAACCCTGTCACATAGCCCTTCAGCGTCGAGACGCCCGTCTGAGGCATCAGGAAGAGCGGGAAAACGACCGGGAACATGGCGAAGAAGACCACCGTCAGCACGATGTTCAAAATCGGAACCCATGCCATCGCCTGCTGAGCGATCGAATTATAGGTGTTGCGCGCCTGAATGTCGGCACGGGTCTGCGCGAAGGTGTCGATCTCTGCGGCGCCCGTCCCGCCGGACATCGAATTTCGGGCCTGCATGAAAGCATTGATTGCTGTGTTCTGGCGCATCACCTCAGCAAAGTTGTTGCTCGTGCCCGTGAAGGCCGCACTGACGATGGGAACGTCGTGTTTGAGCTTGTCCGCCGCCAGAGCGTTGCTGAGCTTGGGATAGACCTCCTTGCCCCAAAGAGGCGCGTTGGCCTCGATCATTGGACCCCATTGCGCGTCGAGCGCCTGGTACGCCTGCCGGCAAGTGATGATGAAGCTGTTAACCGTTCCGTCACCTTGTCGCTCAAGCCATTGCTGCGATCGGGCTTCCGAGCCCGGCCCGACCGCAGCCCAGAGATCGGGCGCCTTCGCAAGATTGGTCAGCGACTTCTGATAAAGCATCACATCGCCGAACAGGCAGTTCTTGAAATGGTTTTCGAGGTTGGTCGAGAACTCCGCATCGCGAATGATGAAGTTGCGCGTCGCATCGAACAGTCGCGCGCCATACACCATGCCGTTCGTCGAGTAGTTGAGCTCGCTCGGCATGACGAAGACGGTCTCGGCCGTCCGCGTCAGCCAATCGCCCACCTGTGTCGTGAAGCTCGCAAGCACCCCCAATCCCATCGGTACATTGTCGACCGTCGATGGCGTCAGGCCCGGGTTGATGCGATCCGTTACCTTGATGTCCACCGTCGGGACCATCAGGCAAAGATAAATGGCCGTCGCTTGCAGGAACCAGTTCAGCCACGCCTTATAGTTGAGCGTGAAGGCCACCACGAGCAGCGAATAGATGAGGCCCATGACCATGACGACGCGGATGAGCGAGCGATAGCCACCGCCTCCCGACCACGCCGCGACTGCGTTGAAGATGTTTACGAGATACTCGCCGCCACCAACCGTGAAGACCTCAAGCATCGGTCTGCCCCCGCGCCTAGTTCAGACCCTGTGCGTTGAGGCCGCGCGAAAAGTTCAGCGCGGCCGCCATACCGGGCGTCATGGAATTCTGGAGCGTCGATTCCAGCATAATGCTTCGGTTGATGATCTGCATCGTCACCTGGAGCTTGTTGTTCAGCCGGACGTCCCGTTGGCTGAATTTCGCCCGGGTAGACGCGATTTGCTGTTTCCACTGCGTCGCGGTCTCTTGATCGAAGGTCTGATAATGAACCTTCGCCTGCTCGACCCGGTCGAGCATATTGTCGAGCATCGCCGAAAGCAGGTCGACGGCGACGATCTCGGACAGCGTCTCGATCTCGCCTTCCGTCAACGCATAATGCGCATAGGCCTGAACTCCCAGGATCTTATAGATCGGAACCGTGGCGAGGTTGAGGAGCTGCTTCTCGGCGGCGTCCAGCGGAGTATCGGAGCGGATCTTGTCGCTCATCGACCTGATCATCGTGGCGATCCGCGGCCGCAGCGCGGACGAAGCGGGGACGGAGAGCGTCTGCTCCCCCACATCGTAGCAATTCTCGTCGTTGCACTTCAGTATCTTGACGGGCGGCGCGTCGGCCGTGCCATCGAGCAACGCAGTGACGACCGCTTCTTCGGCAGGTCCGAACATCACGACCTTCCCGCCCACGCTCGGATCGGTCGACGGCGTGGTCACGACCGTTCCCACCAGCGTCATGATATATTCGGAGAATGTCTTGTCGAATGCGCCGAACTTCGCCGATTTCTTAAGGGCCTCCCATGTGTAGTTATGCGGTTCTCCGACCAGCTGGTCTTTCATCGACGCGTCTGTGTTTCCCGCGATGGTCGAATCCCGCCTGTTGCCGTTGTTGCAACCCTGGCGGGCTGCCGCCCAGTCCGAGAATACGCCCTGGCTGTTGCCGACGGCTTCGCAGATCGTCGCGCGCGTGGTCTCCATCTGCGGCCAGATTCCGCCGACCAGCGCCTGCGCCGTCTCGCAGCTCGAGATGTTCATCTGATTGAGGAGCTGCGCCTTCTGGCTGAACTCGTCCATCACCTTGCCGATCTCCGGCGAAACAGAATCGATGGCGAGCTTGAAGGCAAAGCCGAGCGCATTGTTGGCGGTCGCCTTCAGCATCGCGATGATCTCGCTGGCATTGATGAAGGAGAAGCTCCCACTGAAGAGGTCGATACCTCCACATCCCGCACGCGCGCTCGGAAGCTGAAGATTGAACGGCTGGACGCTTTTCTGCGGGAAGCGGGTCCAGACATTACCCAGCGAGTAATAGCCCGCCGATTGACCCTGAAACGCCGATGGGCCGGTGACGTTCGCCGCGCCGCCCACGTCCGAAAAGAAGCTGTTCATCTCGGAGGCGACGTCGGCCCGGGCGGTCCCGGTGCACGCGAGATTGGCCATAGCCAATATTCCCGCCCAGGCAGCGGACGAGCGAAGCACACGGCCGATCAAGCCGCGACGGCGAACCTGTTCCATCAGAAGTCGCTCCCCACCTTGGTGTTCGTCAGCGCGAAAATGCGATCCATGATCTCGTCGGCGCTGAGAATCCCATATCCCACCGGAATCGTGCGTTTGGTGACGGTGTCGAACAGTACGAGCGCCGGCGTCTCGTTACCCGGGACGCCCATGCGCGCGCGCTGGCCCGCATCGACGACATAATTTGGAAAATCGCGGCTCGGCCCGCCGTCCATCGAAACCGCCATCACCGCCATGCCGTGACTGTCGGCCACCGATCGCAGGATCGGTGAAAACAGGTCGCATGCGCCGCAGCTCTGCGCATAAAAGTAGAAGAGCCCGTAGCGTTGGCTAAGGTTCGCCATAACCGCATCGCGATCGGCGCGCCGGTTATCGAGCCAGGCTCGCTTGCCCACCGTCGAAACAGGCCGCTGCAGCGTGTAGTCGAGATCGGGGTTCTGCCACAGCGCGCGCTGCCAGGTGTCTGAGAAGGTCGAAGCACGGTCGAGCTGCTCGCGCTGAAATCGGACGTAAGCGATGACATTTTCCTCGGTCGGATCGAGGATCGCCCGTGCCTTGAGCTCGTCGAGCTGGCGGGTGATGGCGGACATGCGCTCGACCGCGCTCGACGGGACCGGGACGGCTTGCTTCTCCGGCTCCGTCGCTCGCGGCTTGCTGCAATAGAACCATTGACCGAGCCTGCGTTCTGCACAGTAAAAGTCATCGCCGGCATCGGCCCGCTCGACGCCATCCGACGCTCCATCGCGCGGCTGGGCCGCCGCGGGAACAGCCAGGCCAGCGAGCGAAAGCGCCAGAAGCGGCGCCGCCATGATTGGATGCATGGACAAACTTCCTTTCTGATAGATGCTCTCACCCACGAGCCTCATGCGCGGGAGGGAACGGGAAAGGTCGGCCGCGGCGGAGACGTCCGTAGGCGCCGCGCCGGTCGATTCCACCGAAACGCTGCGCATCGCGTCCTTGACCATGCTATTTGCCGTGCAGGTCATAGTACCCCTGAATTTTCAGCTGGATCTGGGTCATCGTCTCGACTTCGTCCGGAAGCCGCGCGGCATCGACGAACTCGGCATAGACCTCGGTGAAATCCATGAGGGAAAGGTCGAGCCTGGCGAATTCCTCGATCGTAAAGCCAAGGCACTGCTCCTTCTTGGGAGCGCCCCAGGGCTTGCTGAGCTGAATTCGTCCCTGCTCCTGCAGGATGCGGCTGAGCTTGCTTTCAAAGCAGCAATAGGCCGTTCGCCGGGTCTTGCAGATTCCGAGAAAGCTCGACGAACAGTAAGTGCCGACCTTGTGGCAGAAGCCCATACGATCCTTGATGTCGAGCTTCATCTCGTCCTGAGAGCATGCGAAGAGCGCGAGGAACGGCGTGGCGAGGGCCGCGATCGCGCCTGGGCCGCCGGCAAGCGCGGCTGCGCCCGCGCCCACGCTCAACAAGCCGGACACCTTGCCGGCACAGCAGTTGATCAGCCCGAATACCGGCTTGTGGCAGGTCTCTCGCGTGCCCTGGAAAACCGTGAAGTTGTTCTCGTCGAACTCCTTGCCGGCCTGGTCGATGGAGTGAAGAGCGACCAGCGCATCCTTGAACTCGGTCGACGCCTCGCGCACGATCGGCTCGCAGTCGCCATTGATGCAATAGACGTCGTCTCCGCAGATATATTGCGGTGCATCGGTCACCGCGCTGCCGGGTGTCGGGCAGCGGTAGACCCGCTCCTCAACCTTGCAGGCGCCATCCCGCTCCTCGTCGAGGCATTCGGTGCGCAGAAAGGAGCAGCTTCCGTTCGCTTCTAGATCGCCGCAATCGTTTGCCGGCGTGAAGCGATGACACACATAGTCGCGTTTCCACGCCCAGCAGGCTTGCGTCACCGGAACGCCGTCGATGATCCGCGTTTCAGGTCCTTCCGTGCAAACATCCCCGCCAGGCTGCAACGAACACATCTCATCGCCGGCAAGACTGCCGCAGCTGTCGACCCTTCTTGTTACGACAGTGCTCGTGCTGCCCTTTGCATGCCACGACGCCCCGGTGAGCGGGCTGACGCTGAGCGCGACCGGCAAATCCGCCGTGCATTCATATTCCGTCGCATAATAATCATCGCAATATTTGTTGTCAGGCCAGGGCCAGCCATAGTCGCGATGGGCAGCGCAGGCCTGTTTCCGAACGCCTGTCGGCTTGCAGACTCCTGAGGAAATATGAGGGGCAATGGCGGCATAGCGCGCGAACGGGGTTCCATATGCGCTGTCGGGCACCACATAGTATTTGTAGCTATCGACGGTTTGCACCTCGGGCACCATGCGGATGGTGCAGGTCTCGGGCCTGTCCTCGACCTTGGTGCCGCTGTTGCAGGTCGCCTCGTAATAGCCCTCAGATCCTGAGCCCGGCGGGAGCGGGACGCACGAGCCGGAGCTGCCCCCCATGCTCTCCCCGGCGAGGTAGGCCGATGGATCATTCTCGACGGTCGTGGCGCGAGCGGTTGTCTCGAGGATCTCGGAATTGCTGAACGTCGGCCGTGTCCGGTCCGCGTCCGTGGTGATGCGATACTGCTCGTTCGACGCCTTTGTCGCCGCGGCTTCCGCTTCCATTCTTTCAGGATCGTCGAAATAGGCGCCTTGCGGCAGCGCCGTGCCGCCATAGCCCGGCACCGCTTCCGCGCGGGCATTGTCGGTCGGCACCAGCGTCGTATCCTGCCGTTTCTCATTGGCGAGCGAGCGCCCTTCCTGGCGGGCCTCCTCGACCGACATCTGGGCAGAAGCGGGGGAGGCGGCGGCAAGACCCGCGATAAGCAGCATCAGCGAGAAGCGGACGCTCACGGCAACGCTCTCCTTAGATTGGAGAGACCCACCGCCGCCACGCGCGCGCCCGGACCGTTGCCCTCGGCGAACGACGACAGCGCATATTCGACGGTCACATTGCCGATCATCCGGTCGTGAGGCGGGACCTTGGTTCGGCATGAAAAGCCGGCGCAAAGGTCGAAATCCGATGAGACCGCGACGTAGGTCGGCACCGCCTGTACGTCGAAGGCGCGGAACAGTCTCGGGTCGATGCCGATGTTGGCGAAATCGTCCTCCCGGTCGACGATCTTGCCCAGAGCCTGCGAGAACTCCTTCATCGAATTGTTCGGAAAGCCGCGGAAAACGACGACGCCCCCTGCCCTCGCCGTGTCCTCGATAAGCTGGCGAAGCGCCTTGGGGGGCATCGAGAGGCTGGCGAACGCGATGAGCTGCGGCGCCTCCCCGCCGCCGACTTTGGCGTTCGTCGCAGCACCCTGCACGATTTCATCGAAGTCGACAGCCCCTGCAGGTCCTTTCGGCAGATCCGTCGCCGCGACGCGCCGCATGTTTTCCATGCCGCTGTCACGAACGGTAACCGCCTCTTCCCGAAACGCGTCACCGCGGTCCTTGATCTGATCGACGAACGCCTCGGCATCCGCCTGAAGGTCCGCCGATCGCTTCTTGATGGCCTGAACATCGATGCCATCGACGGTCTGGGCCAGGAGAGCGGTCATGCTGGCGGCTGCGACGAGGCCAACGGCGCCCAAGATGAGAAGTCGCATCGCTCCCTCCTTCACAGCACGCAGCAGTTGCGCTTGCGCCAGACCAGATAGCCCATGTCCTCGCCCCCCGCGGGATAGGCACGACCGGCATCCGGCGGCATTGTCGAAGCTCCGATCGCCGAGCAGGCGAAGCGCCCGCTCACCGTCGGAATCGGATTGGTCATCTGAAACCGGTACTGCTGTTTGCGCATGACTGGCATGAGGTACTTCTTGCACAGCCCTTCCGAGCCCATCGTGCCCCAGGCGAGCGCCTGCCGGTGCATCTTGTAGGCAAAGCGCGACAATGCGAGCCGCGAGGACTGGACATGGCCGATCGACGCCGGGATGTTCCCGTTCAGGGGATACATGGACCCCTGACAACCTGCGCACCAGAATAGCTGGTCGAGCGGCAGGTTCACCGTGCCGGCGACGCAGTCGCCCGCACAGGCTGCCTTGGCGAGCGGATTTGCGAAAATGATCGCTTCGGGGTTGATGAGCGCCGCAAGCGAGTCATCCTGCCAGAGCGGATCGACCTCGGTCATATAGGCGATGTCGAAGCTCGCCTGCTCGAAGCAGACGAAATCCGTAAGGATCTCCATCCAGTAGAGCAGCGGATAGACATACCAATGCACATGCCATTTGGCCGTGCTCTGCGACCTGCCGCCGACCATCGAAGGGCCGGCCAGATAGCCCTGACCGATATCGAAGCCCGGAGCGATGCGCACTCCGCCAAGATTGGGAAAACACCAGGGCTTCATGGTGACGTCCGCCAGGCGGGCAGGCTCCCAGAAGCCCACGGAAATGCCGATGCGCGGTAGAGGATCTGCACAGGCGCATATGGGAGACGCCGGGTTCTTCGTGTCGGGTCGGCCGCTCGGCCAGATCTTCAATCCGCCCACCGACAGCGGAAACAGGCATGACCAGCAGACGTCGGTAATCGGGTTGACGAACTTCCCATTGCAGGTGGGACCGGCAGCCTCGGCGCGTGGCGCCAGCATGATGGCGAACAGGACGACGAGAAACGTGCCGAAAATCGGTCGAAGTCCGCGCATCATTCTCTCTCCGCCAGTTGATCGAGATACGCCGCGTCGGCGCGCCGCTTCGCCCGAAGGTAAAGGACCGTGACCACGAGCGCTGTGGCGAGCAGCACGGCGATCAAACAGGGCGCGGCTCGGCCGATGCGACCGCGCAGCTGGTCGAGAAGAGTCACTGCGCCGGCCAGGGTGACGCAGAGAGCGAGCCAGGACAGGCGCATGGTCCTTAGCCTCGCCGTCTCGGGCGCCGCCATCGGCGTTCGGAGCATGTCGAGCCACAGCGCCATCAGCCGGACTTCCCTGGCTTCAGCACGATCTCGGAAACGCGCATCGTCCTGCCGTTTTGGCTGACCACCGCAGGCGTATGCTCGATCCCGAACGTTGCAGTGAGCTTGCCTTCCTGGTCGAAATAGAAGCGCCGCTTCTTCGCCGTCATCGCATCGATCGGCGAACCGTTGACGAAGATGATCTTGGCCTTGAGATCCGTATAGCGCGAGGTCGCCCACGCGAGTTGCGTCGCATCGTCGCCGTCGACGAAGACGAGGTCCTGCTTTATCTCGACGAAATCGAGCGGATTGATGCGATGACCGGCACCCGCAATCAGATTACCCTTCTGGTCCCGAATGTCGCGCTCGATCGCGATGGTCGGATCATAATCCCAGCTTCGCGCCATGCGCGCCGGAGTGATCCCGTCGACAGGCTTGGGCCGGCGAACTCTCTGTTCGACCCTTCTGGCAAACTGCTCGTTCATGCGGGCAAGCTCGCCGCTGCCCTCCGCCCGCCGCAGCCGCGCCTCGATCGTCGCCAGCAGATCCGGCTCGATGATGGGAAAGACCTGGCCGACATGGCCATAATCCCTGGCTTCGCCAGGGATAGGGCCGATGAGGAGCATGGCCGCCGCGAATGAAGCGATGCCGGCACCGCTTGTCAGAACAGCTTTCACAGGATCGGCTCCCCGGTTCCGATGACTTGCCGGCCGCAAACAAAGCCGATCTCGGCATAGCGACTGTCGAAGCCGTCCTTGTGCGGCGTCGCCGCGAAATAGCAGCCTGGGGGCACGACCCCCGTCGCACCGGGCACAAGGCGTTCGCCCGCCTTGGTGAAGGGCTTCATGCGAACAGTCGGAACGCCGTTGATCGTTACCGTCATGCCGTCATGCGCGATCACGTCTCCCGCGACAGCATAGACCTTCTTTCCAAACATCCTTGGCCTGGCGCCAAAATGGCGGCGCAACAGCGCGCTCGCCGGCGGATCGAAAAATATGAACTCTCCCTTGGCAGGCAGGCGGCCCCGCTCGATGAGGAAGGCCCAGTTCGGCAGGGAGTCCGTCGTATTGACGAGGAAAAGGTGGTCGTCGCTCCAATCTGCCAGCCCTGTCAGGGCAACGCTTCCGCCGACGAAGGCGCCAAGCAGAAGCCAAAGCTTCGGGTTCGGTCGCCAGCCCCGCTTCGCCGCGTCATTGACCGCCGCTGCCATCGGGACCTCCAAAGGTTGAAACGGTGGCAGCCGGCGGCTCGTACTGGGGCGCTGACGCGGCCGGCGCCCCGGGCATCATAGGCGCCGGTGCCATGGGATCCGGGTATCCGACCGGCGCCGCGGGCTGCGCCGTCATGGGCTGCTGCGGCTGTGCCGCGAGCATGGCCTGCTGCTCGAGCTGCTGAAGCTCCAGAGCCGATGCTTGCTTCGGCCGAGCAACGCCGGATGCATAGACCGCCTCCTTCAGCTTGTCGGTGATGTCGGGGACATTCTTCGTGAGAACGGCTTCCCCGACGAGCACGATCTCACCGCCCGAGCTTCGCCGCTCGAGCTCCTTGTCCAGCGATGCCATGAACTTGCGCATCTCCGCCTCGACTTGCGCCGGCGGAGAGGTGGAGCGCGCTTGTGCCTGGACATACTCGCCGACGATCGAGGACAGCCGCGCGGAAACGATCCGCTCCTGCTTGGGCGTGATCAGCGCCTTTGTGACCCACATCCCCCATATCAGGACACCAATGACCAGAAGGCCCGCGACGATCTGAACGGACGAGAAGCCCGCGAAAATTGCGCGCTTCGCTGCGGCCGCCGGTTGGGGCGCAGGGGACGGCAGGTCGAGCTCGGTCTGTTCAGCCATGATCAGCTTTTCCTTCGGGCAGGGCCGCAGGCACGATCTTCTCGCGGCGCAGAACGATCAGTCCGGCGGCAATCAGGAGATGTGCGGCGATGAAGATGTTCTTGAATGACGCGATGCGGTCAGGAGACGCGGCGACGTAGCGGGCCGTCAAATTGTTGAGCTGGTGCATGAGCCCATCGAGCGAGAAACCCCCGAGCGCCACGAAGAAGAGCGCGAACAGCCCCCAGGTCAGCAAGAGCGTCGATGCCGTGAAGCCGATCAAGTGCAGATAGAAATGGAGCAAGCTCCGCAGGGCGGGCTGTCGCCCGACCGCGATGTCCGCGCCATTCCTCCTGTGCGCTGCGGCATCCATGGCCTACTCCGCCGCCTCGGCAACGTCGACTTGCTCGTGCGACGCCCACTTTTCCGGATTGCCGGGGAAGGCGACCCGTTCGATCGCCTCATCCATGCTTAGCCCTCGCGCGACCAGCGCCTCGATCGCCGCGTAGATAGCCGGGCTCGACGAATAGACGGTGGCCGAGAACGGATCGAGCACCAGCCTGCCGACGGCCAGGGTCTCGGGGCCCTTGATAAGGATGTCGGAATATTCGCGGCCGTTGATCTTCAAGGACCGCAGCAGCGCGTCGGTATAGTCGTCCATCTCAAAGCGGTCGTGCTTCTTGAAGTCCGCGATTGTCTCGGGCTTCTGCTGGAGAATGACGAACCAGTCGGAGTTCTCCAGCGCCGCGACGGACCCGGCCGACTTATAGTAATCGTTCAGGGACTGCGTCGCCGTCACCAGCGCCGCGCCATATTTCCGGCAGGTGCGAGCATAGGTCTCGATGAAATCGGCCATCGCACCGCCGCGCAGCATCTGCCACGCTTCATCCAGAAGCAGCGCCTTCGGGACCGAACGATCGACTTTGCGCATCATCTGCTGCGACATGAACATGATCGCGGTCAGCACGACGCTGCGCAGTTCCTCGCGGGATGAAAGGTCGGAGAGCTCGAACACCGTGAGCTGCGCCGACAGTTCGAACGATACCTCGCCCTGGAAAAATCGCCCGTACGTCCCTGCCGACGAAAAGGGGCGCATGGCGATGCCAAGATCCATGGCAAGGCCATTTCCGGTGGCTTCGAGCGCAGCGATCACGTCGTCGATCGAGCCCTGGCGTCCCTTTTCGCTCCAGACGCTGTTAACGGCCCCGTCGATGAGGCCACGCTCGGTATCGTTCAGCCGGTCGATGTGGCGCGACATCTGGTTCACGATGGCTTTGAGCATCGCCATGCAGTCGAGCAGGTAATCCTCGTCGCTGCGGGCCAGCTCCTCATCGATCATGCTGAAGGGGTTGAGGCAGAAGCCGGACGACATCGTAAATTCGACGAACGCGCCGCCCTGGAGCTTGGCGGAGTGCTCGAAGGAGCGACCGTCGTCGATCACGACGACGCGCGCGCCGGCACCGCAAAGGGAGGCACAGAGCTCCTGCAGCGTCACGGATTTGCCCGACCCCGATTTGCCGAAGACGGCGACATTGTGGTTGCCCGCCGCATTCTCGAACGGACTCCAGAAGAAGGGTTGTCCACGCCGACCGATGAGCATGAGATGCGGCACCTGGCCGCCGAGATACTCGCCCTGGATCGGGGCCAGGTTCGCCGCCGTTGTCGTGAGCAATGTGCGCATCCGCTTCATGCGCTCGAGGTCGCGTGCAAGCCCGTTCGCCATTGTCATGGGCATGGCGCACAAAAGGCCCATCACCTGCAGGTACCGATCGTCGAGCAGGTCCCAGCCCGCTGCGCGATAAACCGATTTGAGCACGCGTTCGTTGGCGTCCCCCCTGCCCTTCGGCGAGAAGGAGGTCACGCTGAAGAAGACACGCACCAGCTTGCGCCCCTGGCGCAGCTCGTCGTTGACGTAACGCCATTCCTGGCTTTGCTCGCGCAGCTGCGGCAGGAAGCGCGCCGACTTGGAGTCCGCAAGGCTCGTGGTGCGCATGAACTTGAAGCTCGCCTTGTTCGACGATGCCAGCGGATCGGGGAACTCGACGCACAGATTTGTCGCGACCGGACATGGCATCCTGAGCTTGTCGGTGAACATGTCGCCAATGAGCCGGGCGACATCCCACGGCGCCCAGCGGCTCGGCAGGTTCCGGACCGAGAATGAGCGAACGTCGAAGACGTCCGGCAGAATCTCACCGATCTCGGGCGCCTCGTCCACCGTCGCCCCGGTTGGCCGAAATCGCTCGGTTCTGAGCAGCATGCGATCGGGCTCGATGTGAAGCTCCACATCCCGGCGCACCGCCTGGTCCGCAATCGGATCGAGCGGATTGTAGTTGACGACGTCCTCCCCCGCCGCAGTGGTCGGCGAGGTTATGTCGTCGATCCACCCGATGAGGTCGGTCGGATCCATCTTGCGGGCCGGCACATTGATCGATGCGAGGGCCGAGATCAGACCGTCCATCACCGCCACGATTTCCTCGACAGACACGCTCGAGGATTCCGGGGTCGAGTAGGAGATCGCCACACGGTGGTTCCGCAGCGAGAATGGCGCATCCGCGGAGAGCGAGCGCCACACCCCGTCGGTCAGGAAGTCGATGCGGTGCTTCGCCATGCGCTCGTAGACGCCGCGAGCCGAGTAGCGCGGAAGATACCAGCGCGAGAGACGCTCGGACACGCGCGGACTCATCCACTGGTGGAATTGCAGGCATCCCGGCGCGGGGATCGCTTCGGAAAGGAACTGGGTGAGGATCTCCCCTGTCCGTTCGTCTGCACCGATCAAGGGAGCTGCCTCGATCACAAAGCCCCGCGACGCGCTGTTGTAGAACACGCCCGTCTTTGCGTCGAAGCTGCGATAAGGGAGCCAGTCGGCCAGCATGGGCACGCCAAGCTCCGGCCGATCCGCATCGGGACGCTGGCTGTCGCCGAGGATCCCTGAAAGAAGGCTCTCGAAGAAGCCGCCCTTCCCCGCCATCTCAATGATCCTCCGGCACTGAGGCGGGGAAGTCCGCGGCGCGAACGGTCGGCGCAGATAGGTTCGGCTTCGAGGCGACGGGAGTGCCATCAGCGGCGGCATCACGCGCATCCTTCGCAGCGGACCCGGCAATCTGCCGATAGGCGGGATCGCTTTTCACCCGTTCGACGGCCTTTTCGCCCGCCGCAGAGATCGTCGTCGGCGGCGCCGCAGAAGCCGCCGGCTCCCTCGCATGGCCGCCCGCCGGCGCCCCAGAGGGGGACAAGGGCGCCGGCGAGGCGGTTACGGATGGTGCGTGGGCAACACCATCCGCGGGGGCTGCGGCTGCTGGGCTTTTTTGCTTTTGCGCGAGCCGCGCGGCGACATCCGCCTTGATTGTCTCGAGCGGGTCGCCTCTCCTCGCACGCGCGGCAGCGACGGCATCGGGATCCGGCGCAGCAGGATCCCCAACACCAGGCGACCCACCCGGCGGGTCGACGCGGTCGACGGCATCGGCCAGACTCTCCGGGACCCCTAGCGCGTAGTCCAGACGCGCATTGGATGGGACGGTCTGCGCAAGGCTCTGCTGCCATTCACCGCTCGCGACGACCGCATGTATGGCGCTTTTCTCATGCAGGCGGCCGCGCTCGTCGATGTAGGGCTGGAAGACGATCCTGAGCACCTTCTCGCGCGTCCGGGCTGGATCGGCGGGGACAGTGGCGGCGGTCCGCCTCGATGAGCCAAGACGGCTCCGATCCCTGGTGGAACGCGGGGCAGCGTCAGCCGGAAGCGCGACCCCTTCAGCTGCATCTGCCGTAATCATGGCAAGCGCGCGGTCATCGATCGTTGCGCTCGGCGCGCAGACGCCATCAGGAGCAGCGCAGGAAAAGTCGCCGCGCACATTTCCGCCGAGCGCTGCGCAACCTCCAAGCGCAAGAGCGGTCGAAAGCAGCAGCGGCGCGCCGAGACGGCGCCAGGGGCTATGCAACGCAGCGTTTCTCATGACCGCGCCTCCCGAAGCCATGCTTCAAGGAAAGCCCGGGGGCGATATCCTTCGATCATCGCGCCATCGCTACGCACGATGACGGGAGTGCCATTGAGGCCGTTCCGCTGCGCGAAGGCCTCGTTCGCATCGAGGCCGGCCGTGTTGCACGAAGCCTCGCCCTTTATCGGCTGCCCGGCATAGGCGGCATGGAGCGCAGCCTCGCGGTTCTTGGCGCAGTAAACCCGGTCGGCGAGATCCCGGCTTCCCAGCACCGAGATCGGCCGCTCGACCACGCGCACGTTCATGTCCTTGAGAACGCCAGTCAGCGCCCGGCAATAGCCGCAGCGAAAATCCGAAAAGACCGTGACGGTCGGGCCCGCCGGATTCCCCCAGACGATCGCGCCATCCTTCGGCAGGCTCGAGAGCGAAAGCGTTCGCGCCTTGGCGGGACTTGCCGGCCGCTCGAGCCGTGCAGGTGCTGCCGCCAGCTGCTGGCCCGCCTCCTCCTCGCCGCCGGCGGCAAGCGCGTTTGCCCGCGCGGAGGAGCCGACCAGCATGTCGGGGTTCATCTCGAGCAGGCGCGCCGCCGTTATGTCCTGACGGGTCTGCATGTCATAGACGCGCCCGATCACCAGATAGCGGGCGCTGGTGTCGACATAGAATAGGTTCTCGCCCGCGGTGATCTCGCACAGGCCCGCAATTTTGCCGCAGTCGATCGCACTCACGGCAGTCTTGGGTAACCGCGCCTTCAGGAGCGCCTGCACCTGGCTTTCGGCGCTGCCCACATCTGCGGCCAGCGCGATGCCCGCGACGCTCAGGGCCGCGCCGGTCGCAACCAGAAGGCGCGATCGCCGAGTGAGCGAGCGGACACGATCAATTGCGGACATAGACACCCTCCAAGAAAACAATTTCGACATCGATCCCGGTCGGCATTTCGATCACCGGCTGATATTGCTCGGCGCGCTCGATCAGATATTTCGACACCATGTCGCCCGACTGCGCGACGCCTTCGCCAAAGCCGCCTTCGAGGATTTCGCCCGTCGAAAGCTTGTCGCGCTGCCCGTTCGTGGTGATGTTCGTTCCCTGGAACACGCTGTTGGCATTCGCGGAGAAGCCGCGGCCGAAGCCGCCGGCGAGCCCGGCCAGGAACGCCTGGGTGACGAGCGAGCCCTCGCGGGACACCACCCTTCCCCGCACGCCGGTCTTGCCGCCGAAGGCAATGAATCCCTTCACCTCCGACACGGCGTAGCGGCCGCCCGGCTGCGGGCAGGTCATCTTTTGCAGCTTGACGTAGACTTTCTCGCTCGAAAGATCGCCGCGCGCCGCGCCGTTGATGAGACAGCCTTCGATCTTGGTCGTAAGCAGCCGGCCGTTCTGATAGACCGAACGCGCGGGCCCCGTAACGCGGAGCACCACCGGAAGCGGGTCGGTCTGGCTGTTCACGCCGGCGCTCGCGTCGACGCCGACGATCACCTTCGCCCTCGCGAAGCTGTTCGGCGGCAAATAATTGACGCTGTCCGTGTAGGTGGTGTTGCCTTTGGCGACCCGCGTGGCGTTCCCCGTCTCCGCCGTGTTGAAGCTGACAAGCTTCACCTCGCTTGCGGTGCCCACCGGTCCGCGCGCCGCGGCGCCTGGGGCACCGTCGGGACGCTGGTAAGCCTGCGGTCCGTTCGGGCCGTAGAGCGCCGCCGGGCCGGGCGCGGGCGGCGTGGCGGCCGGGCGCGCATTGATCTGCCGCCGCAGCTGCTCGTTCTCGGCTTGATAGGCCGACAGCACGCGCTGGCCGTCGGCCTGCATTGCCTGGTTCTGGCCCTTGAGCGCCTCCACCTGGGCGGTCAGCATCTCCAGCCGGCGGTTCTGGCCGTCGATCGACTTCAACTGATTTTCGGTGGACTGGAAGCGGTTCTCCGAGAGCGCCATCCACTCCTGCTGCGAGAGATTGCGGTTCACCAGGTCCTTGGTCGAAACGGTGACCTCGCTCGTGCCGTCGTCGGCGAGCTTGTCGCCCTTCTCATCGCCGCTGAAGATCCAGAACGAGGAGAGGATCAGGCCGGCGCCCGCCACCCCGGCCAGCAGCAGGCGCTGCTTGCGGCGAACGGCTTCGTTCGCGGTGAGATCGCTGGCGACAGGAGATACGCCCTCGTCCGAAGCCCCATCAAGAGCGGGACGCTTGCGATTCAGGAAATCGAATAATGCCATGTCCTCACCTTCCGTTCTGGGACACGAGGTAGGCGGTGGTGACCTTGCCCGGAGCGAGCTTGCTCTCGGCGATCGACACGGCCAGGGCGCTCGCTGGAGCGACCATCGCTTCGGTCAGCTCGACCTCTGACGGACCCTTGTTCTCGATGCGCAGGACCTTGCCGCTGAGCTCCGAACCGCGATATTCCGCGATCATCTGCACCTTGAGGGTGCCAACATAGACCGGCCGCAAGGCGCGCTGGCGCATCTCGTAGCCGTCGGCGACCGCATTCGAATACATCGCCTGCACCAGCTCGACCGCGGCATCGTGGGTCCCGAGCCTCTCGGCCGGACCGTTCTCCGCTGCGCGTTCGTTTGCGATCGCCGGATTGGAGACGAAGACCTGGGCGGCCTGGTCGCCGCCGATCCGGCAGACGAACTTGTAGACATAGCCGCGCTTGCTCGTGGCGAAGAAGGAGAGCGCCGGGCGGGCAAATCCGTCGGGAACGGACAGGTAGATGTCGCCGCGGACCGGCTCGTTGACGACCGAGAAGTCATCGGTCGGATTGCCGGTGGAGATCTTGGAGACCGACGCGAACTCGTCTTCGACCAGGCTGATACGCGTCAGGTCCTTGGCGGACGCCTGGCAGTCGACCTGGCTGCTGTCCGCCGCCATGATGGTCTGATCGGCCCAGGCGGGCTGCGCGCTCAGCAGAACGGCAATGCCTATCAGCGCAGCGCCCGTGCAACGGCTCAGATGACAGTTGACGCGCGAGAGGAAGGCGGTGCCCGCAGCGGCACTGCCGACGACATAGACGGACATCATTGATCCTTCCCCTGCTCGGCCGTCACCATGCCGAAGCCGATCAGCTTCAGGGACAGGCCGGAATATTCCCAGTCGTACCGAAAGGTCCGCCGCTCGTTCGAGATGACCCGATTGCCGACGATCGTATGCAGACTGCCCGTCACCTCCGAGCGCAGCCCCTTCGTGTCGAGCTCCATCTTTTCGATCGTGAAGAACTGCGAAATCGAAGATCCACGCTGTTCGTTCACGATCTTGAGCAGGTCCGCCTTGACCTTGCCCTGGGAGGCCGGCGCCGTGATATCGAGCACCGCGTTCATCCAGTATTCGAGGTTCTGCGGGCTGCGATTGAGGGTGAGCACCACCGTGTCGCGCGTGATCATCTCGAGATATTCGCGGCTGACCCCGGCGGAGCTTACCGTGACCGGCGATCGCAGGATCGGCTGCAGCACGATTTCGCGGTCCCGCGACACCGTGAAGATAAGCAGCAGGATCGTCAGTGCGCAGAGGCCGACGGCGACGATCGCGAGCAGATTCCGCTGCCGCAAGACCCGCTGGCTGTGCGAATGGCTGTAGGAAAGTTCCATATCACCCCGCCATCAATCGAAGGTACGAGGGTGGCGTGGCTCTCAGACCGGTGAAGCCGGCCGGAAGAAACCAGTAGGCCAGATGGAGAAGCCATGACGTCGCCCGGCCTGCCTTCGCTTTTCTGAGACCCCACCAGCCCGCACCCGAAAGCAACATGCCGATGAGGATGTGCTGAGACAGAATCCCCCAGACGAAGGGGATGACCATCGCCAGGAACTCATCCAGGGTCCACAGCCCGATCAGCTCGGGATCATCCAGATGAGTCGGGATGACGTACTTATCCGCCGCCATTGCACCACCCTCTCCTTGGGTCGGTCAAAGCTGCTACTTCGCCCGACCGCAGGAATGATCAGATCGTCGCGGTGACCGTCGACGTGACGATGGGAATGCCCGTGCCGGCGCCGACGCCGACACCGACCGGGATGGCGATCTGGCCCATGGAGAAGCGACCGGAGGCGAGCGCGACGATGCCGCCCGCGAGCGAAAGCACCGTGATGATCTTGCCGCCCGAGCCCTCGAGGAAATCGGTGAACTTGTTGAGCGCCGTGTCGAAGGTCGTGTCGGCGCCGGCGAATGCCGGACCGGCGAACCAGAAGGAGGCGAACAGGAGGGCGGCGATCACGACGATCGCCAACTCTGCGCGCCCGGTCTCTTTCAGGACTGACTGCATGTTGGGTTCCCTTCAATTGGAGACGCGACGAGAACCGCGCCCAGGGAAAGCTGACCAACCCGCGGCCGGGTCGTCACGGGCAGCCGGGGTGACGGGGGAAGAATCTTTCGCCGATCGAGGCCCTGCCCCCGAACGCCGGGCGGCCTGCCCGCTCATTCGGGGCATGGCGCCCCGGATTACGGGGCAGACTGGCCCGGAATGCGGGACAACTTGCCCCGGAAATTGCGGCGCTGGTGGCGTCCCGGTAGACTCGGGGCTACGACTCAGCAGATATTAACCATCGAGACTCCAGGCTCCGTCGCAGTAGTCAGCGCCATGCTGCCTTTCAGGAAGAAGGATTCATCTCGACGTGGGGACGACGGCCGCCGAACACGAAGGCTTTGTGCTCGATGTCTCCGGATATCTCTTTCGGCTGACCACCGAGTGCCTGCGCCTATTCTCCAATGAGACGAACGAGCATCAGACGCTCGTATCGCTGGTCGCGGCGCGGCTCGCCGAACCGGGTGCCGCGGGCAGGCATGAAGTGCGCACGATGCGCGAGCATTTCGCGGCGATTCCGACCCATGGCGACGTGAAAATCCGGCTTCCGCTCTCTGATGCGAATGCCCAGGCGCTTGAGGAAATGCGGCAGGCTCTCGGCCGCCGCCTCGACACCACACTGACGATCGGCGACGCGCTTTCGGCGCTGCTGTTCGACTATGTCGTCGAGCTCAAGACCTCGCAGATACTGGACCGGTTGTCGCTTGAGCAGCGCCTTGACGGGGGCGAACCGGGGCGCACGAGCACGCGGCTAAACTAGGAAATCGCCCGATCTTCGCGAGCTATATCGCGGTATCTGCGCTGGAATATTGCGCTCACTCTGGCTCCAACGACGCTTGCAAAGCGGGATTCACCGTGTTTGCCTTGTCCCCTAACGGGGAGGTTCGGGGGCTAATGTCGTCTCGCGCCACAGCTGGATCATAGTTCGTGCTCGAGCCGGATGACGAAACGATCCTGCGCGATTTCGTACCGCTCATTCGGTGCATGATGGACCGAAAGGACATCCCGCAACGCAAGCTCGCCGCCCTCACCGGCATCAGCAAGACGCGCCTGGGACTGCTGCTGCACAGCGACCCCACGAAGCGGTCGCCCATGACTGTGGACGAGCTTCAGATCATCCTGCACGCGCTCGGAACCGACATCGTCGCGGCCTATGTGCGCATCAAGGCAAGCGGGACGATCCCGCAGCCCCTGATCGAGCGCCATGACGTGCTCTTCACAATGATCTGCGACGCATTCGTCGACATGCCGGAAGGCCTGATCGTTCTGCTCGAAGAACTCGAAGGCATCGATGGCTCGGAAGTCCGCCCGGAATGGGCGGTGCCGGTCAGGCGAGCCGTCGTCTGGAAACTGCTGGACGAGGTGAGCGCCAAGCTGGCCCGCCGTGCACGCCTGGCCGAGAGCGATGACTTCCGGATCTAGCCCGACCGGATTCGGCGCCGGGCCCTTCCCCGCCGCGCTCCTAGAAGAGCGAGACGCTCGCGACGCGCGCGGGCGGCACCGACCGAGGCGGGAAGACGCTTGCGGTCTGGCGCGGCAGCACGGTTGCTTGCCGGTAGACGCCGCTCAAGCGCGCCCAGTTCATGAGGACATTGTCGACATAGGCCTGCGTCTCGGCGATGCGCGGCACGAGCCCGCCACGGACGCGGCCAGGCCCGGCATTGTATGCGGCAAGCGCCAGATGATAATGGCCGAACCTGTCGAGTTGCTGGCGAAGATATCTCGCTCCGCCGCGCAGATTATCCTCGACGCTATAGCGGTTCACTCCCAGCGAGGCAGCCGTCCCGGGCATCAGCTGGGTCAGGCCGAAGGCGTTCTTGGGCGACAGCGCATCGGTGCGATAGCGGCTTTCGCGAATGATCATCGCATCGAACAACCCGACCGGAATGCCGTATTCGCACGCGATCCCGCTCATCAGCTGATAATAGCTGGCGCGCCTGCTCTCAGCGTCCGCCCTCAAGAATCCTGTCGGCCGATAGGGAAGGACGCCGCAGCCTGGCTCGAAGCGATTGGCCGCGAAATCGAAGCTCGCGCCGCCGCGCATCCACGCAGGAACGGGGATGGCAGGCGCCGGCGGCAACCATTCGGCGGAGGCGGCCGAGCCTTCACTCCCGGCGCTTCCGCTTGCTGCCTGCTCGAGCGCAACGCCGCTGTTCGTGAAGCTGTTCGCCATCTGGAATTCCACCCACCGGCGGCTGAGGTCATGCACCCGAAAGTCCGGCGGACGGGCACCGGTCGACACCGGGTTGGGCACGCTCGGGGGTTCGGCGGCTGCATCCGGCCGGCTCTCCGGCCCGGGCGCGGTCATCGTGATGAGCTGCACTCTGCGCGCGGGCTTGGCCTCTTTCCCCTGGGCTGCCGCGCCCCCCGACACGACCAGCGCCACAATGCCGAAACCGATCCCCAACGCCCTCATTGCACCCTCCCTGCTACCGAAACAGGCCAAGGGAAGATCAGCGGCCGCCGGGTTGTCAATCCGCGTGCCCGAGCAGTGTCAGCCTCAAAAATCAAGATCAGGAGGCGCCGATGTGGCTGATCCCGCGCAATACGGACGGGACCCGCGCAGGGAGAATTGCGCTTCCCGCGCCCGTCCGAGAGGCTCTCGTCCGCTGGTATGTCGGACAGGGTTCGCGCGCCGACGAGGAAGCGGGGATCATGCTTGTCCAGCAGGCGCGCATCGGCGAGAGGTGGATCGCCTGCGACTGTTTGTCGGCCGACGCTCCGCCCCCGATCCTGACGCCGGCGTTCCTGTCGGAAGCAGAAACCTACTATCTGCGCCGTCTCACCAGCGTTAACCGTCCCGAACACAGGGCGGACTGCCCGTTCTTCCGCGATCAGGCCACCAACCGGCTGAGCGAAGTGCGAACGCAGGAGAGCCCGGCCGATCCGCCGACCGGCTATTTCGAGGTGCTGCGCCCGGCGCCCGAGAAGCTGGCGCAGCGTCCCGAAGAGGAAAGCAGCGACGACAGAACGCGCCAGGCCTCGGTGCCAAGGCTCGCCCGATTGCTCTGGCGTCTTATCAACCTCTCCGGTCTCAATCGTACGCTCTGCCTCTCCGACGAGAACCCGGAACATTCGATCAGCGACGAGTTCAAGACGCTGGCCATCGCGGCGCAGCGCGTCGAAATCGCACCGGGCATCGAGCTCGGCCGTGCCCTCTGGACGCATGCACAGGCGCTCCACAGCAAGCGCATCTATGCCCGCTTGCGCGAGCTCTCCCGAGTCTGGCCGCCCGGGCATGCGCCCCAGGGCTTCCTCGCGCTCTTCACGCAGAAGTTCGAAGGTTCGACGATCCATGTCGCCGGGAGCGATCCTGTCGTGCTGGCGAACCGCGTCCAGTCCCCCTCGATCCGCGGGAACACGATCAAGGGCCCCTATCTGACGATCGTCGTGGCGGGCCAATATCCCGAAGCGCATGGCTATGCGCCGCTTCGCGGCTATGCCCAGCCGATCTACTCGGGAAAGCGCTTCATCCCTGTCGATTCCGAGTTCGAGCGCGCGGTGCTGCGTGACCTGCTGCGGCTGCGCTGGTCCTTCGATCGCGCAGGGCTCGACCTTCTCCTCGAAAAGCCCGTGTTCGACACGCTCACGCCAATCGGATCATGCCGCCCGGATTTTCTGTTGGAAGCGCGCTCGCGCAGCACCGGCGAAACGCGGGAGATCATCGTCGAGGCAATGGGATCCACCGATGAAACCTATCTCGCCGCGAAAGCCGTGACCCACCCCCGCATGCAGCAGATCGCCCCGGTTCTGTGCGTCTCTCCGGACGACGTGGAAGAGGCGCGGATCGCGCCGCTCGTGCGGAAGGCGTTCGGCTTGTGACCGGCCCCTCTCGTTCCGTTTCGAGAGAGCGGCCTCGGACCGATGGCGCCTGCCGCTTTCTCATCGCCCGTTCATGGCATTCTGTCTGGAGGATAACGCTGTGCAGGACCGGTCCGCCGATTATGCGGCGCTCGCCGCTCACCTCAATCCCGACGATCCTGGCGACGGCGCCCGCCAGATCGATGCCACCATCATCGCCTATCAGCGTGCCCGATGCCGGCCCGGCAACCACGGACAGCTCGTGCGGCACCTCGGCATGCTGCTCATGCTGATCGCTGAAACGATCGCCGTGTTTCATGGGATGCTATGGCTCGAGCCGACCGCGCTCGCGCCCTATTTGGGCTTCATCCTAGAGGTTCCGCTTTGGACCGCGGCTCCTGTTGCGGCCATAGCCATCTGGCTCGCCTTTTTCCTGTCCTACCGCATCGAAGAGAAATCTGGTCAGGAGCTGCCGGAGCCGCCCGCCGCGATCCGCGACTGGCTCGAGGCGCACGACCATCGCCACGGAATTGCCTGGTGGCACGAGACGAGATGGCCTTGGCCCAAGCTGCGCGCCCACCGGCGCGAAATATTCGGCTATGTGATCTGGCGCAGAACGCCTCTGCCCTTGCGAGCTGCACCTTGAGGGTTGGCGGGCGTCGGCAGCTTAGGGAAGGGGCGCGGAGAGTGGCGCAAAGCTATCACCCTCGGTGGGCACGAATTCCGCAAACGTGCTCGCCTTCTGGGAATGTGGTCCGAAAAGCATCCGAAATCCCCGGCCCTAACATCCTGACGAAGCCTGACAGCGGACATAGCCAGACTGACGCGGACACATCGAACTCGCCGTCGCGGTCGACGCTAGAATTGGTCGGCGCAGCCCAGATAAGGTAGCTTAGCGCAAGGTATGCCTGGTGCTACGGAGGTCGCGCTATGGTGGCGCCAACATCAATCATACTCGATGACGCCCTTAAGGGGCGCGTCCAGCACCTGGCCGAAGTGCGTCGACGCAGCTCGCATTGGATCATGCGCGAAGCCATCGCACAGTATGTCGAACGTGAGGAAAAGCGCGAGGCATTCCGCCAGGACGCCATACGGGTGTGGGACGAATATCAGCAGACGGGCCTGCATCTGACGCTTGAGGAAGCCGATGCCTGGTTGGCGAAGCTCGAAGCCGGCGAGGACGCCTCTCAATGTCAGGGTGCGATGCAGCAACCGGATTCACCTCTAGCAATTTCACCCAAAGTGTATTACACTGAAATACAGATTTCAGATGCAGGAGTTTATCATGGCGGCAAGCCGTATGGTGCAGGCTCGCGTTCCTGGCGACATTCAGGATGCGGCCAGTCAGGTTATTCGGGCTTCGGGCCTGACGGTCAGCGACGTGGTGCGCGTGTTGATGACCCGGATCGCGCAGGACAAGGAGATTCCGGCGGCGCTGTTCCAGCCCAACGCGGAAACGCTGGCCGCCTTCGCCGAGGTCGAGCGCGGCGGCCTCGAGCGGTTTGCGTCCGTGGATGCGCTGTTCGCCGATCTTCATGCGGACGATTGAGCGCACCACGGCGTTTCGCCGGGACTTCAAGCGCGAGGCGAAAGGGCCGCGCCGCAATGTGCTGGATACCGATTTGCGGCGGATTATCGAGGCGCTGGCTACGGATGCGCCGCTGGAAGCGCGGCACCGGGATCATGCCTTGACCGGCAACTGGAAGGACTATCGGGACTGCCATGTAAAGCCCGACCTGGTGTTGATCTACCGGCTCATTGACGATGACCGGCTGATCCTCGCCCGTCTCGGCTCCCATTCGCAGCTCGATCTGTAGGCAGATGGCTTGCCGCCGATATGGAGGCCCTATGACCGATGAACTACCCGACAATCCGCCGATGGACGAAGCGTTCATGGCTGGCATGAGGCCATCCCGGCGTGGGCGCAGCGCCGAGCTGCTGACTATCGCCGACCGCGCCGCGGCGCATGTGAAGCGTCCCTATGTTGACCATGCCGAATTGCTCTACGACGAAAACGGGTTACCGAAATGATCCCCGGCACTTCGGCCACGACACCCCCGCAGCGCCGCCCAGTCATTCTGCACGTCAGCTTCGATGAGGCCGGCGCGGCGATCGGCCGCTTGCTCGCCATCGCCATGCCGCCGACGCGCGCGGCCGAGACCGGCGCATCATGGAAGGTCGCGGATTTTCTCCTGGCCTGGTGGAACGGCGACGAGTGCGGGCATTTCCCGATCATCCACTTGTGCAACGTCGATGCCGTTATTGCCGAGGATATGCTTACGATCATGGCCTATCTGGCGCAGGAGTCGACGACCTACGCCGATGCCTGGGGCTACCGCGACGCGATGGGCGACCTTTGGGTGCGCTATCGTGGCGACCCGGCCGAGGCCGTTTAAACGTGCCGGAGATCCACCGCCATCAATGGGAGGCGATATGACCGACGACGAGCTTCTGGACGACAACGCGGCCGAGCGCGCCCAAGCGGCGGCGCTGCGCGACCAGGCCCGCGCCGGGGGCTTGCGCTTCGAGGCGTATCTTACCAAAGATCAGGCCGACTGGCTGTTGGAGCAGATCGAACGGGGCAGGTTTGCCGATCCTTCCGAGGCGGTGTTCCTGACCGTCCAGAACTTCATCGAAATGGAGCCGCACGGCGATCTACGCGACGAGTTGCTGCGGCGTCGTATTCAGGCCGCGATAGATGATCCGCGGCCGGGGATTCCGCACGAAGAAGTCTGCGCCAAAATAGAGCAATGGATCGCCAAGCCGCGTCCCGAACCGGCGCGGTGGCAGAGGGCGGCGCAATGACCGCGCCCTCCCCTGCCCGGTTCAGCGCCGAGGACCGCGCCGTGCTGCTGGCCGTGAAAGGCGTCGGCCCCACGGTTCTTGAGCGCCTGGAAACGCTTGGCATCGCCAGCATGGAAGCCCTGGCGTGCCAGGGCGCGGACGAGGTGTGCCGGCGCATCGCGGCGATGCTGGGCGCAAGCTGCTGGTCGAACAGTCCGATGGCGCGCGGCGCGATCGAGCGGGCGATCGACGCGGCCCGCCAGGAGCGCGCGCGATGAATCAGCTCGCCCCCCTGGCCTCGCCTGCATCGTCGCTGCGCTGGCGCTGCCGGCGTTGATCGCGGCGGCCGACGAGCGCGCGCAGCTTCGATTCCTTGAGTTCTTCGCCGTTGCGATCCGCAATCCCCACACGCGCCGCGCCTATATGCGCGCGGCGGGCGAGTTCCTGGCCTGGTGTGAGGCGCGCGGTGTCGCCTCGCTCGCCCAGGTGCAGCCGCTCCACTTCGCGGACTGGATCGAGGCGCTAGGCGGCGAGCTGGCTGAGGATCAGCGTGCAATAGGCACCCCCTTCGTGGGGTGATCGGCGTGCAAAAAGGACCCCTTCATCCCGGGGATTTAGTCGGCCGACTGGTTTTGATCAGTTGGCGAGAACGGGATGTTGATCGTGGAGACAGTGGTTCGGATTCGGCGTGAGCATGCAGGGGGGAAGGCGATCAAGGCGATCGCGCGCGACCTTCGTTTGTCGCGGAAGGTAGTCCGCAAGGCGATCCGGTCGCCGGAGGCGGCGTTCAACTATCAGCGCAAAGTCCAGCCGCTGCCGCGGATCGGTCCTTATCAGGATCGTCTCGATGCGCTGCTTGAGGAGAACGAGGGGCGCGGCCGCCGCGATCGGCTACGGATGACGCGTATCCATGACCTGCTGGTGCGCGAGGGGTTCGATGGATCCTATGATGCGGTGCGCCGCTATGCGGCGCGCTGGCGTGCTGCGCGGCGGAAGGATGCTGGCGAAGGCGCACCGGCGTTCATCCCGATGACCTTCCAGCCGGGTGAGGCCTACCAGTTCGACTGGAGCCACGAGGATGTGGAGATCGCCGGCAAGCCGATGCGGGTGAAGGTGGCGCATATGCGTCTCTGCGACTCGCGCGCACCCTATGTCCGGGCCTATCCGCGCGAGGGCCAGGAGATGCTGTTCGATGCCCATGCCCGGGCGTTCGCGTTCTTCGGCGGTGTGCCGCGACGCGGTATCTACGATAATATGAAGACGGCGGTGACGGCCGTGTTCACCGGCAAGGAGCGTGTGTTCAACCGCCGCTTCCTGATCATGACCGATCATTACATGGTCGAGCCGACCGCCTGCTCGCCGGCGGCGGGATGGGAGAAGGGCCAGGTCGAGCAGCAGGTCCAGACGATCCGAGGCCGCTTCTTCCAGCCGCGACTCCGGTTCGCCAGCCTGGCCGAGCTCAACGGGTGGCTGGAGGCCGAGTGCCGGCGCTGGGCCGAGCATCATGCCCATCCCGAACGCGGGGATATTACCGTCGCCGAGGCGCTGGATATGGAGCGACCGGCCCTGCAGCCGATCCTGGCACCGTTCGACGGCTTCCATGAGAGCGAGCATGCCGTCACCGGCACCTGCCTCATCAGCTTCGATCGCAACCGCTACTCGGTCATGTCGACGGCCGCACGCCGGACCGTTCAGGTGCGCTCCTATGCCGATCGCATCGTCATACGCTGCGGCGATGCGATCGTCGGGGAGCATGAGCGCCACTTCGGTCGGAACCGCACGATATACGATCCCTGGCATTATCTGCCGGTCCTCGCGCACAAGCCCGGCGCGCTGCGTAACGGCGCACCGTTCCAGGACTGGGATCTGCCGCCCGCCCTGCACCGATTACGGCGAAGGCTCGGCACCGGGGACGAGGCCGATCGCAGGTTCGTGCGGGTCCTCTCGGCGGTGCTCACCGATGGCCTGGAGCCGGTAGAGGCTGCCGTGCGCGAAGCGTTGGCGAACGGAACGGCCAGCGACGAGCTGATCCTCAACATCCTCTCCCGGCGCCGCGAGCCGGCGACACCCCACAGCATCGTCACTTCGGAAGACCGGATGCTGCAGCATCCTCCGCTCGCCGACTGTGCCCGCTATGATCTGCTGCGAGGCTATGATGCAGCGGCATGATATGATCGACACGATGCGCGGCCTCGGACTCAAGGGCATGGCGGCGGCGTTCGACGAGGCGGTCACCACCGGCCTCCAGCGCAAGCGCACCACCATGGAGATACTGACCGACCTGCTCCGTGCTGAGGCGACCCACCGGGATGCAGCCTCCATCCGCTATCGGATGACGGCTGCGAGGCTGCCCGTGGTGAAGGACCTGGAGCGGTTCAGCTTCGAGGGCACACCGATCAATGAGGAGATGATCCGCTCCCTTCACGATGGCTCCTTCCTCCCGCCTCGCCGCAATATCGTGCTGGTCGGCGGCACGGGGACAGGCAAGACCCACCTCGCCATCGCGATCACCGCCAATGTCGTGCGAAGGGGCGCTCGCGCCCGCTACTTCAACACCGTCGATCTGGTGACACGCCTCGAAGAGGAGACCCGGATCGGCAAAGGCGGGACCCTGGCGGCGCAGCTGTCGCGGCTCGATCTGATCGTGCTCGACGAGCTTGGATATCTGCCGTTCGCACGCTCGGGAGGGCAGTTGCTGTTCCACCTCATCAGCAAGCTTTATGAGCGCACCAGCGTCATCATCACCACCAACCTTGCCTTCGGCGAGTGGCCTACCGTCTTCGGGGATCCCAAGATGACTACGGCGCTGCTCGACCGCGTCACCCACCACTGCGATATCATCGAGACGGGCAACGACAGCTGGCGCTTCAAAAACCGCAGCTGACCGCTACCTTCGGCGCCTTCAAAAATCTATCTTGCGCTGCGCGCGCCTCCGGTCGGGCTACGCCCGCCCTCCGCCGCACGCAGCGCAAGGCCATCTTCAACAAACCAACATCATATCCGAAAAAGGGGGTCCCTCTTCGACGCCGATCGGGGGTCCCTTTTGAACGCCGTTTGACACATCTGCGTGACGAACATGACCTCTCATTCCAGGATCTTCTGAGCGCAGTCAGGGTCGAAAAAGCACAACATTATTTGCGCACCACGAATATGTCGGCAACGCAGATCGCCTATCTGGTGGGCTACTCCGATCCGAGCAATTTCAGCCGGGCATTCCGCGCCCAGGTGGGCAGCAGCGTGCGGGAATGGGTCGCTACCAATGAACCGCAACGCCGCCGAAACTCGCTGGCTCGGCGGAGGAATGTCATTTAGGGTGATGCTCCTTGACCACGGCTGCTTGGTCGCTCCCCTGAACCATGATTTGTCGATGCAATAGGACCATCCGTGACCCGGCGGTGCTCCTTGATGGATGGTTCCAGCTGAGCGAGCCGTAGATGCGCCGGATCGAGCCATTCCCCATTCAGTCTCACCTGACCCGGGCGTGAACGACCGGCGCATCGCCCGCACAACAGTTTAAAGCCGATTGATCCGTGAGCAGCGTGAGCGGACTCAGTGGCACTCCGCCGGTCTGGCCAGCCAGGCCGGCGTGACCGATCGGACCAGGATCGACGCGCCCGCTTGAGATGCACCGGACGGCGGTCAGCCAGTTCTAGAGGGCCCTGCCAAGCGTATCGGGCGCGGCAATGATCCCCAAGCTGCCCGCTGCCGCACTCCATCGGCAGAATTCTAGCAAAGGAGTGCGCGCCGACGATTGTTCCGAATAACGGAACTAGGCGGCCACCTCGGGAGCTTGGAGAACTGCCGCCCAATCGCTGTGATTGAAGTAATCCCGCCACATGACGATCTTTCCGTCCCGGACCTGACAGATCGCCATGCACTTGATCATCGTCCGCTTCGAACCGTCCAAGTTATAATAATGGTCGATACGCTCCGACAGCACCATGTCTCCGTCCGCCGCGATAGCGCTCCACTCGAGAACAAATTTGAATGGCGGCGCATCGTTTTCCAGCCTGTTGCAAAGGTCGATCGCTTGATCGATCCCGTAGGTGGTCTCAGATCCGATGGTTTCCCACACGGTTTCCGGGGTGAAATATTTGGCGATCAATTCTTGCAGCGCGCCCGGACCTCCGGTCCAGCCGCTGAAGAAGGCGGTGACGGTTTCAATAGGCGTAGCCATGAATTCATTCTCCCGTGCTGTTCATCATTGCGAAGTGTCGAAAGCCCCTGGTTACCCCTTGCCTTCGGGTGCGAACAAGGGTTTGCGAACCAGATCGGCGATCTCTTGCGGTTAACCGAATTCCCCTTCAGTCTGCCCGTTGTAGAGTTCCCTGGATCATCAAGCGACCAGATACCACATCAGAATTCCGCCTAAAGAGATCGTCCAAGCGCAGGCGACAAGCCTTGCCGCCCAGTGAGCGTGGCGAACTTCGAGAAAGAATTCAATTATGGCCAGCGATTTGATCATCGCTGCCGCAATGATCACTGCCGCCGCCTTTTTGGAGTCAGCCACGGTAGCATCTACACTCTGAACGAAAGAGAGAAGGGTGACCACAACCAGAACGCCGAACACCGCTGTAGTGGATGTAACAAACACATTATTTTTCATGAGGTAAACTCGACATTATCTGAGGAGTCATTCGATCTGCGGCTCTGTCCGTCCTTGCGCTGCAATACTGACGAAATCGGACGAGTCGACACAAAACCGACATAGCCATTCGGCGCTACTTGCCTAACTTCCAGAAGCTCCGCGAAGACGGCTTAGAGCCGATTCGCAGTCTCGGGGTGTCGAAAAAGCGCAGCCCTGGGCATCGGTATGGTCAAGCGGTCCGACGCAGAGTGGAGCGGCTCTCGCCATAAGGTCCTTCCCGGCAGCAACGGCTTCAGCAATCCAAGTCGCCCACGTGGAGGGATGCATCGCCAGCGCCAGACTTTGTTCAGGCGGAAAACGGATTGAGACGCTCCCAGGCACCACTCGCCACGACACCTTACTTGCACGTAAGTAAGCTATCGGATAAGCCTGCGGAGGTTTTGAACAATCGCCTCCACAAGGGCCGCGGCATTCTTGGAAGAGAGTCTGCGGAGGGGGACGAGCGAAACTGCAGCCGAGGGGCCGTCGTCACGGCTTCCGGCTGCCACGCCTTTGAACGGGGTGCGCCCTCTTGCGAGTTGATTCGGCGGCGCCCGATGAGTCCGACTGTTGCAGGCATCAATTATACGGAGGCGACATATGGGTGAATTGGCTTTCATGGTCGGAGCGGCGACCGGCATCGGCGAAGCGACTGTCCGACAATTGGCCGCTGAAGGGGTCAAGATCGCCCTGTGTGACGTCAACAAGGCAGCCGGCGAAGCACTCGCCCAGGAAGTTGGCGGTGCCTATCTACACTGCGACGTTCGCAGCTACGATTCAGTCGTGAACGCCGTGACCGCTTGCGTCGAACAATTTGGCGTTCCCGATTTCGCGCATCTCAATGCCGGCCTGATGACGGTCCCGAAGGACGATCCATTTCTGGCGCTCGAGGATGTCACGCTCGAGCAATACCGAAACATCATGAGCGTCAACGTGGACGGGGTGTTTCACGGCTTGAAAGCGCTCATTCCGCTCATGCGGCCGAAGTCCGGAACGATCACGGTCACCGCGAGCGTTGTCGCTTTTGAGCCGGTCCCTATCGATCCGCTCTATGTCGCCACAAAACATGCGCTGGTCGGCCTTGTCCGCAGCGTGGCGCAGGCAAACGAGGGATCGGGCTTGCGGGTGAATGCGATTTGCCCCGGCGTCGTCGACACCCCTCTCCTGCCGCCTCCCTTCCGTGATCCCTCAACCACGATGCCCGCTGAGGTGATGGCCCGGGAAGTTGTTTATCTGCTGCGCAAGGGGGCGAATGGTGAGGTCCGCGTAAAGAACTCGGCGGACCAGCACTCCTTCGTCATGCCGATGATCGACATCATGAAGGGCGCTCTGGAGAACTCACTGAACCGGTCAGGGTTTGGCACCCCTGCCTCCTAGTCGACAGCTTACATCTAGGGTTCGGCGGGGTGATGGCATCATCGACGCCTGCTGCCCCGGAGTGAAGAAGCCGCCGCTGGTATCGGCTACGCTTTTTGTGATAGCATCGGCCGACGGGGGGCGCGATCCACGAATATCGGCAATTCTGAATGACTTCCCGGCATTCAGGTCGTGCGACGCTTTCATTCCGAGTCATAGATAAAAACTTAGGATTGGGGAGACAAAGGTGAGTGCTAGCCAAGAAATCAAGTCGTGGGACACCGACTATGAGTGGAAGGTGGTGCTCCTGCTCGCCTTGGGGTTCGGTCTGGTTGGGCTGGATAGATGGATCCTGGCACCCTTATATCCCTTCATCGCAGCCGATTTGGGTCTCGCAGAGGGCGATATTGGCTACCTCGCCGGCGTCCTCGGCATCGTGTGGGGGCTTTTCGCGATATTCGCCGGGCGTTTGTCAGACCGCATAGGACATCGAAAAGTTCTCATTCCATCGATCATCCTGTTCTCGCTGATGTCGGGATTTTCCGGGCTAGCCCACAGTCTGACTTTCCTGGTGGTTATCCGGTCGCTGATGGGAGCGACGGAAGGTGCCTTTTGTCCAACAAGTTTCGCAGCGACGGCTGCCGCCTCGAAACCGGAGCGGCGCGGCTTCAACCTGGGCCTGCAACAAAGCGGCTTTGCCTTGTTCGGCTTTGCCTTGGCGCCGATGGTCGCGACACAGTTGCTCACCGTTGTTCCGTCATGGCGAGAGGTTTTCTGGGTCGTCGCGATACCGGGCTTCCTGGTCGCACTTCTTTTGTATTTCGTCCTGCGCGATCCTGGAAATGCACCTGCTGCCGGTCTGGTGGGGATTGAGGAAGCAGCACCCGTCAAATGGATGGAAGCTCTGAAAAGCCGTAACATCATTGTCTGTATGATGGCGCTGATATGCGCAATGGCATGCGTCTTCGTTCTTGGCGCAATGGTACCGATCTACCTGATGAACGTCATCCGACTGTCTCCGCAGGAAATGGGCATCGTGACGTCGGCCATGGGTTTCGGCGGGTTTATCGGGCAGTTTAGCTGGCCGGGACTCTCGGACAAGTTCGGCCGCAAACCGCTCGCCATCATCGGTTTTCTGGCTGCAGCGGTCTCGGTATATTGGTTTTCGCAGATCGGTGCCGACACAACCTTGCTGTTCGTCGCCCTGTTCATAACTTCCTTCTTCTGCCTCGGAAACGTCGCCTTGATAACCGGTCCCATTGCCACTGAATCGGCTCCAGCAGGGTTGGTAGCCGCATCGATCGGCATTGTGGTTGGCGCAGGTGAGATATTCGGCGGCGGTGTTGCGCCTGCTATTGCCGGGTTTGTGGCCAATAATTTCGGGCTACCGAGCGTCCTCACCGTCGCTCTGACAGGCGTTTCCATTGGGGTGTTCGTCTGCTTGCTCCTCAAGGAAACGGCGCCTCTGAGGGTCGGCAACCGCCCCGCGACGACTTGACCTACTAAAGCCGAACGTGGTGCTTGGTGCTGGGTGAGCGCATCGGCTCGGTCGGAATGGTTCAGCAGGTTCCGGCGGCTGCAGATCTCGCGAAATCGTCTTGAGGTGCGAGGCCGGCGCCGTCGGCGAATGAATAATCCAGGCGACGGGCGAGTGTCCGTCGCCTGGATATTGCGCCTTATAGCGGCATCAGGTGCCCCGCCCGGAGAAGCCGAGGCTGCGACGCTTGCGCCCATGGAATGCATTTGCGTCTTCGCTGAGCGCCCACGCCGGACCGAGCCTTTACCCCACTCCGATCAGGGTCTTTCCACAAGGTGTTGACCTTGTTCGACCCGCTCCGAAACGATCGAGCCAGAGAAGGGGAGCTAAGCTATTCGGCCAGTCCCAAGCGTTTGGCTATATTGTTCTTCTGCATGTTTGATGATCCGCCAATGATCGGCATTCCGATCAAATCGATCACGATCTGTGGCATATCGAATTCGTCGGACAAGCCGTAAGCGCCAAGGACCCTCTGGCACGCGAGACCGATTTGAACTGAGACGTCGGCAACGAACAATTTGGCCATGCTCGTCTCAACGGAAGCCGGGCGGCCCTGGCTGACAAGCCATGCCGCATGGTAGAGCATATGACGACAGGCCTGCAATCGCGTACGCGCGTCCACCAGTTCATGGCGCACTGCCTGGTGCCCGCTGATCGGCCTGCCGAACTGTTGCCGTTCCTGGGCATACTGCCAAGCTTCTTCCACCGCGGCCTGCGCCAGGCCGTAAGTGATTGCGGCGACTTCAACCTTCTCGACATCGAGCGACTGTCCCGCCAGCACGCGCCAGCCTTCGTTCCAGGCCTGAGGACCGCCCAAGATGTTCTCCGCGGAAACCCGCACATCGTCAAAATGCACATCAAAGCTGTGGGTGTAGACCATGTTGCGATGGCTCAAGGCCGCCCGGGTGATGCCGACCGCATCTGTCGGAACGAGCACCAGGGTCAGATTACGATATTTACTCCCCTCAGGATCGGAGTTCACGAGGCAGATGATATAATCTGCCCAATCCGCGCCCGTGCACCAGCGTTTGGAGCCGTTGATGACCACCGTGTCGCCACCATCCTCCAGATGGGCGCGAGTCTGCACCGATGCGAGATCGCCGCCGACGTCGGGTTCGGAGAATCCGTAAGCGAACTGCACCTTGCCTTCCGCTATTTTCGGTAGCAACACCGCTTTCTGTTCCGGCGAACCGCTCTCGGCGACGTTGCCTCCACCATAGAAGGCGCAATGAATATAAGGCCCTGCGAGAAAGGAACCGCACCGGCTTAATTCCTCGATCACGGCCGTTGCCGCGTACCAGTCCGGCCCCTGGCCGCCAAACTCCGCCGGAACCGTCAGAGCGCAGACTCCCAGTTCTGACAGCTTTGCGAAAACGTCGCGCGGCCACGCTTGCGCTCGCCGCCATTCCTCCCTTTTCGGCCGCGGCGCTTCCTTTTCGATGAAGCGGCGCAGGGTTGCGCGCAACATCTGAATGTGATCGGGTTCATCAGAAAAATACATAGTCATTCGCCCCGTCGTCTGTTTGCAGGCTCGCTCGGGCTCTCACCAATAAGCCAACGGCGCACTGGAGCTGCTACCGACCTCGTCACGCCGGCGATAAAAAGGATCTTCTGGTGGCCGAGTTTGCGACCGTTTCAGGCAATCATCTTTGCCGTATACCAGTATATGCCGAAGATCATCACGGAGCAGGTGATCACCCAGCAGTTGAAGAACCATCGAAACCCGGGCGGCACCGTGCCAAGGTCCATGAAGTGGTACAGCACCAAGCGCACCTTGAAGCCGGCGATAGCCATCACGACGGCGACGGCCAACATTCTGGCATGGTGATATTCTGCCATCAGAAAGCTGGCCAGCGAAACCGCGATGAGCAGCGCCCAAATGCCTGTCAGGCGTATAGAGTGTGTCATGTGAGTGAGCCTCTACCAAAGCAGGTAAAGCATTGAGAACAGGAAGATCCATAACAGATCAACGAAGTGCCAGAACAAGCCCCCGGACTCCAGCCAGATGGCAAAACGAGGGTCTGTTGCTTCCCGCGACGAGGTGCCCCAGGCCAGATAGGCCAGAACGACCATGCCAAAGAGATAATGAACGAAGTGAAGGCCGGTGAGCGCGAAATACAGCGTGAAGAAATCATTCGTAACGAGCGTGATGCCCGACCCGAATTTCTCAGCATATTCGGTGATTTTTATCAGGCCGAAGCAGCTGGATACGGCGATCGCCGCTACCAGCAGCCGTCGGGTTACACGTTCGCCCTGGCCCCTACGATGTGCGTTCACAGCAAGCGCTACCAGCAGGCTGCCACTGATCAATATCAACGTATTGACGAAGCCGAGCCACGGATCCAGGTGCTTGGCGGAAGCCGAAAAAAGGCCCGGCTGCGCCAGCCGCTCGACCATGAATACAAGAAAGAAAACCCCGAAAATGACGCTGTCAAGGACGATAAACGCCCAGATCGAGGGGTAGGTCTGGAGGGCAGACTTGCCCTCCGAACCTTGTAAAGTTGTCTCAGACAACGAACGTTCCCTTCTTCGAACCAAATGTCCCTAGGCGCGCCGCGGCTCAAGTCCGGATGCTGCTGGACTCGCGATGCTCCCGAACCAGGCGCCCGCTTGCTCGTACGATCGCAATCGACACGACAAGCCAGTAGAAGAAAAACACCGAGAACTGAGCATAATAGTTCAGCGAACCGCTGCGTGACAGAGGCCCTTCGTAGACGAAAGGCATCAGCGAGAGGAGCAGGAACGCGACTCCATCGGCGATGGAAACCCAGCACACCCAGCGCGGAACCAGCGGCTTTTCGCGCCGGTCGGACATCAAGCACACGCCCATGGCGACCATGCCAAGGGTTGTGAGAGAATAGGACGTGTCGAACAATATCCATGACCAGTCATACAAGAGCATGAGGGTTTGAGGTTCCATGACCTCCGGTCGATACGAAATGGTCAGCCACATGCTGCAGGGCATGATGAAGATCATGACGGTGAGCGCCCAGCTGAAATACGCCATGGTGGATAGGACGTTGTTGTCCTTGTTTTCCCGCTCCACGACCTCCATGACCTTCGCGACCGCCACGCCCCAGACGAAATATAGGATTGCCAGCAGCATCATGATTGCCATGCCGATGCGAACTTCGGTCGCGTTGGCGATTATCTTTTGTGCCACTTCGTCGGCGCTCAGACCTGCCGAATAGGGCGGTATATTGTGGCCCAGCACACCCCAGAACAGGACGGTCGCCGCGAGCATGAAGGGGCCGCCGGCCCAAGCGCTCGCACGCACATATCGATAAGGATTGTTCATTTCGCCTCCCCGTTTGTTTTTTGAACGATCACGAAGCCAGTCGGGCGATCATGCAGATTGTCGAACGTTCGCCGTCTCCACGATGATAGACGCCGCCGCCAAAAAAGTATCCGTCATCCCAGACCCACGTGGCGTAGATGGCCATGAGCTTTGAGTGTCCCGCGTGCATATCGCGTAATTTGATTCGGCGGGGTGACTGTGGAGCAAGAGATCGACGGCAGTGGCGGCGTGGAGAACGGGCGCCGACGGCGCTGGACGCTGGAAGAGAAGCGCGCGGTGGTGGAGCTGTCGCTCGATCCGGCGTGCAGCATGGCGGAGGTGGCCGCGTGTTTCGATGTCCTTCCGGCCCAGATATATGCCTGGCGCCGCGAGTTGCGCGAGATGGCGGAGGACGCGGCGCGCGAGGACAGGGCGATGTTCCTGCCGGCGGTCATCGAGCCGACATCGGTGCCGGCGGTGCTGCTCGAACCGGAGGCCGCGAACGCGCGGCTGCTGCCGGACGCGGTGGTGCAGGTCGCAATGGAAGTGCGCGGCGTGCCAGTGATGGTCGCCCACGGCGCAAGTTCGACGCTGGTCGCCTCGGTAATCGCAGCGCTGCTGAGGGCGCGATGATCGGGCCGGGCAGCGACGCCAAGGTGCTGATCTACACCAAGCCGATCGATTTCCGCTGCGGCATCGACACGCTGGTGGCCAAGGTCCAGCACGAGTTGAGCCAGGATCCGTGGCGCGGAGTCGCCTATATTTTTCGTTCCAAGAGGAAGGACAGGCTGAAGATTCTGTGGTTCGACGGCACCGGCATCTGGCTGATGACCAAGCGCGCCGAGGCCGCCGAAGGATTCGCCTGGCCGCCGGCGGTCGATGGCAGTTTTTCGATCACGGCGGCGCAGATGGCAGCACTCACCTCGGGCATGGACTGGCGTCGGCACCGCGCGCCAAGGCGCGTAAATCCGCCTAAAATCGAGGGTTTCGCTGATGCGTGAGATAGTCGCGACAGGCCGAGTCAACTGCGCTGGACGCGTCGTTACGCATGTGATTCGATGCCTGCCATGGACCCGCTGACGGCCTCCTGCAAAGACCCAGTTGCGCTGCTCGCGACCATCGCGAAGCTGACCGCCGAGGCGGCCGAACGCGACCAGCAGATCGTTCGCATCAACGCCGAGAACGAGGCGCTCGCCCGCGCTGCGGCCCAAGCTGAGGCGCGCGAGATCATCGCGCTCGCCACCGCGAAAGCGGCCGAACACGCCGCCGTCATCGCCGAGGCGAAGGCCGCCGAGATGGAGGACGCGCTCGCGGCCGCCCGCGATGAGGTCAAGCGCCTCAACGACATTCTCGACCAGTTCAAGCGCCACCGTTTCGGCCAGAGCGCCGAGCGGCTCGATCCCGACCAGTACCAGCTCGTGCTCGAAGAGCTCGAAGCTGCCTTGTCGCGCGCCGAGGCCGGGCTCGAAGCGCTGATCGACCAGGCTGACGCGACCGGCGAGACAAAGCGCCGCCGCCGCAACAACCGTGGAGCGCTGCCCGCCCATCTCGAGCGTATCGAGCAGGTCGTCGACATCGAAGACAAGCAGTGTGCCTGCTGCGGCAACGATCTTCATGTCATCGGCGAGGACGTCACCGAGCGCCTCGACGTCGTGCCCACCATCTTCCGCGTGCTGGTCACCCGCCGTCCGCGCTATGGCTGCCGCGGCTGCGACGAGGGCGGCGTCACCCAGGCGCCGGCGCCAAGCTTCATCGTCGATCAGGGCCTGCCCACCGACGCGCTCGTCGCCCAGGTCATCGTCGCGCGCTACGCCGATCACCTTCCGCTTTACCGGCAAGCCCAGATCTACGCCCGCCAGGGGATCGATCTCGACCGGGCAACGCTCGCCGACTGGGTCGGGCGCGTCGGATGGTGGCTGACTCCGCTCAGGCAGCATCTGCTCGCCGAGCTGCGAAGTTCGGTGAAGCTGTTCGCCGACGAGACGCGCATGCCCGTGCTGGCGCCCGGGACCGGCAAGACCAAGAGCGGCCAGCTGTGGGCCTATGCCCGCGACGATCGGCCATGGGGCGGACTCGCGCCGCCCGCCGTCGTCTACATGTACGCCGCCGGCCGCGGCGGCATGCATCCGATCGACCATCTCGGCGACTTCGCCGGGGTGCTCCAGGTGGACGGCTATGCCGGCTACAATGAGATCAAGCGCCGCAATGGCGTCACCCTCGCATTCTGCCTGCTTCACGCGCGGCGCAAGTTCTACGATTTCCGCGAAAAGGAGCCCGTTGCCGACGAGGTGCTCCGTCGCTTCTCGGCGATCTACAAGATCGAGGCGACGCTCAGGGACACCTCGCCCGAGGCGCGGTTCGAAGGGCGGCAGCTGATACTGAAGCCGCTGTTCGATAACCTGCGCGACTATCTCTCGAAGAACCTCGGCCGGTTCAGCGCCAAGGGCAAGATGGCCGAAGCGATCAACTATATGCTCAACCACTGGCAGCAGCTCACCTATTGCCTGCTCGACGGCCGCGTCGAGCTCGATACCAACACGGTCGAAAGAAGCATCCGCCCGATTGCCCTGTCGCGCCGCAACTCGTTGTTCGCCGGCAGCGATGCCGGGGCAGACAATTGGGCGGTGCTCGCCAGCCTTCTCGAAACGTGCAAACTCTCGGACGTCGATCCGCTCGCCTGGCTCACCGCCACCCTCACCAAGCTTGCCAACGGTCATAGCAACAAGGACCTCGATTCCCTCATGCCCTGGCACTTCCCCAAGATCGCCGGGCGCAACGCCCCCTCTTAAGACGCTTGACCGGCACGTTTCCGCCACGTGGGTCTGGGATGACGGATACGCCGACCTTAAGCGAGGTAGCAGACAAGCTTCACATCGCGCAGCGAACCCTCATAAGGCGCCTGGGACGGCTCGGCACGACCTATCAGGAGATTACCGATCGTTTTCTGTTTTGTCGCGCCCGCGAAATGCTCGAGAACGATCAGCTGGCGATCAAGGAGATTGCTGCGGCGATCGGCTTCGACGATCCGGCAAACTTCGGCAAAGCCTTCAAGCGCTGGTGCGGGATGTCGCCGGGCAGCTACCGCAAGCAACGGCAGGATATGGGCGGCACTGGCCCAGCACTCTCCGCCGAGACGCATTAGCTGCCCACCACGTGGTGACAGCTCCACAAGCCCGCGGGCTTGTGGAGCCGGAGTACGTCTCAGAATCGATAGGTGAATTGCAAGGTCAGCTGTCTTCCGAGCGAGGTTGCGACGGTCTGGTCCAGAGCGACCTGTTTGGGGGCCGGATTGCAGGGCAACATCCCGCCGGGATCGGGGGCGCAAGCAAAGGGGCGCGCTTGAGCCTCGTACGCGACAATCTCGTCGGTCAGATTTTTCCCGATCAGAGCCACTTCAAACCGACTGTCGCTGGTGTAAAGCCGGAGTGAAGCATCCAGCAACCAGTAGCTGTCTTGCCTCAAACTGTTCTTGAACGGTGCCAATGAATAGCCATCGCTATAACGCAGATCGCTATCCAGGGCGATCATCACATTCCCGCTTAACGGTCGCTTGTAGGTCCCGCCGACGAAGCCCGTCCATTCGGCATTTCGTTCGCCTTTTTCCCCATCCATATCCTCGCCGTCGAGGTTGACGAACTTGCCGGTGTATTTCGTGTTCGTATAGGCGACCGCGCCGCGCAGCGTCAGACCTTCGACCGGAGTCTTCCAAAGCATATCAGCTTCGACCCCGCGGGTGGTCAATTCCCCCGCATTGAACGTCCGTATCTGAATGACCGAAGCGTCGAACTGCTGGACCTGAAGGTTTTTATATACGTAATTGAAGGCCGTGGCGTTCAAGCGGAGCGTTCTCCCCAGCCACTTCGATTTCATACCGACTTCAAATCCCCGGGCGGTCTCCGAATCGAATACAATAGTGTCTTCCAGGGCATCAGCATCGAAGAAACCAAAGGACGGGAGCACCATCACGTCGATGCCGCCTGTCTTGAACCCCTCCTTATAGGAGGCGAAAAAGCTGGTATCCTCCGACGCGTGCCAGGTAACTGCCACTTCTGGACTTATATCGTCCGTATCGAAGTTCAGACCTTGCACGGACGTTCCCGAGGGTACAAATCCGAATCCGCCTGACAGGACGGCATGCATATAGGGTACTTCGATCCTGCCGTCTTTTTTCTCTTTGCTGTACCGCGCGCCAGCCGTCAGCTCCCATGCTTCGGAAAGTTTCCAATATCCAGCGAAGTAAGCGGACCATGCCTTTGTGTCGGTGTAATGTTCTTTCGTCCAGTCATGACCATTCCCGGTTATGGGATCCGGCCCCAAGGGGAAGGGTAGTGGAAAGAGCGTAGGTTCCGTCAATCCTATATGGATCGCATCCTGTCCTGTTAGGTACTCCTGCTCAGATTTTGAGTAATATAATCCAGCTGCAAAGTTTAGAGGCCCGGCAAAATCGCTTATCAGCCTCAACTCCTGTGACCATGTCTCCTGGGCATCATGTGCCCAAGTGCCACCGACACCTTGGACGTAGCCAAATGAATCGACGTAATCACTGTCGAGATTGAAATAGCCCGTTACCGATGTCAGGCTCAGCGCATCGGAGATATCCCAGTCAAGCTGCAGCGACACAAGGTGGTTTGTCTGATCATGATAGGGGACCCCGTTATTCCATTTCTTAAACGTTGGATCCGTCGAGGCGGGTAACAGTTCCGCAATGATATCGGGAGCTGCGAAATTACCGTTTAGCTTGCAGTCGTCCAGCCCAGGGCCGACGATCATGGCCCCTTGGAAGAATTGAGACGGCTGCGGTGTACCTTGTGGGCACACCATGTCATAGTTGCCGGCGGTGCCGTCAGACTTGTAGTCTGTGTACGTCCACTTCAACTTCGCCGATAAACTGTCGCTGGGATCCCACTTGAGAGTCAATCTGGAGTCGAGAGACTTCTTCCCACGATAATGATTCTCGACGGAACGTCCGGGCAGCAAGCCCGGGTTGTCGTAAGCAAGATTCTCATTGAGCTTATTGGAGTCCCTCCATGCTACGGCCAGCCGCGCGCCGAAGGTATCAGTGATCGGTCCGGACACCATCCCTTCCAAGGCCGTTTGATTATATTCGAACTCATAGCCTCCCCGCAGCATCAACTCAAATTTGCTGCCTGGATCGTTCGACAGAATCGAAACGACACCCGCTGTGGCACTCTTGCCAAAGTAGAGACTTTGCGGCCCTTTCAATACTTCGATCTGTCGGGCATCAAGCTGTCCAGCAAGGATCATGCGCCCTTGCGTGACCACGACTCCATCAAAGTTCATGGCGACCGACTGATCGAAGCCGGCCCCCAGGCGGGAGGACCCAACGCCGCGCAGGTAAACCGTCGCACCCGCTCCGGCGCCCCCGTCGCTGACTTGCAGGTTCGGCACGAGCGCCGCCACATCGGTGAGATCACTCACGCCGTAGCGGTTGAGGTCAGCTTGCCCCAAGGTCGATATGGTGACCGGAACGTCCTGCAGAGACTCCTCCTGGTGCCGCGCAGTCACGATAATCTCGTCAAGACCTTGGTTAGCCACGGACTTCCCGCCGGGCGCGGCACTGTTTTCCGCCACCTGAGCAGAAACTGCATTGCTGCTCAGCCCCAATGTTGCGGCTATGCCTATTGCCAATGGCCTGGACTTCGTGCTCGCCAAAAGTGCTGATTTGAAATTCATGGCAGCATCCCCCTTTTCCCAGCGTTATAGTTTTCGTTTATTCTGCACAGCAGGCATGTAGCTACGCGAGGCGCGCACGTTAGAGAGCTATAGCTCAGCCGCACACCATCGCCTGCCAGCTCGCGTGCCGTGACTTGGAGAAAGTGACATTCTTCAACGATTGTTGAAGAGATTTTACTGCCAAACTCTGGTATTTTGGTGCCACTCTTGTCGTTTACGACTTCAGGCCTCTTGGCCGTGACACACGCGCAACACAAAAGGGTTGCTGCGTCGGTTGCGCATGACGGGCTTCAGCCCGGGCGACACCACCGGTCTGGAGATCGGCTTTCAGATTCGCTGCCAACCCGAGCGGTTAACTCCGAGATCAATCGCGGAGCAGTGACTGACTGGAGCGTGTCTTCGGATTCCGGCGGATGTTTCGCTTCACTCCGGACGCGTTATGGCTCGAGGTCCGAGGCGCGTGAGCAGATAGGCATTCCCACATGTGCGAAGTCTCCGGCACCGTCCGTCACTCTGACCTGAGGAGCCAGAAACTCACCGGAGGCAGCACGCCGAGCTCGTGTGTTTGTATCGATGCTGGAAGGGGCGGATCGGAATGTGCAATAGAGCGATCGCACCCTGTGGCGGAACTCTTCAATCAGTGTTCCATGCAGTGTTTTCATGTTGTCTCACAAGAGCTTGATCCTATGCCTCGAAAAAACGGCCCGCCTCCCGTCATGATGAAAGAACGGATATTGGATAAAGCGAGCGAGCAATTGCTGGCCGGCAGCTATGCCAAGCTCAACTTTGCTCGAATAGCCGAGGATCTCGATATCACGCGAGCTAACGTCCACTATCATTTTAAGAACAAGGAAAATCTTGCGATTGAAGTGTTTACGAGACACAAGGCTCGGACTTTATCCCAGTACCAGCAGTTGAGAGAGCGCTTCGCAGGCGACTTCGTTGGTTTTTTTCAACGAGATTGAAGTGTCATTCTGGACTGACGTTTATCACAATGACGATGGCAGTAGAGTGGTACTTCGGGAAATCGTTACCAGCGACGATTTACCCGAAGAGGTCGTAAAAGGGTGCAAAGAACTCTATGATGGAATCGCCGGGATCGTAAGAGACGCCGTCCAGGGAGCGGTCAAAAGCTCCCAGATCAGAAAAGATGTAGATGTCGACAGAGCGGCTGCCAAGGCAATGGTGATGATGACTGGCATCTTCACGAGCCGGCATTTTTTCGAAACGAAACAGGAAGCCAAACGATACCTGGGCGGGCTGCTTGTCGATTGGGCGACCAGCCTGCGCTAATCAGATGCGCTCCTCCGTTGCCCTGTCTACTTCGGACCGAACTCGACTGCCGCTTCACCTTTCCGCCAGACAAGCTTTTTCGGCAGCAAATCTGCGCGCCGGCTATCGGACAAGGACTTCAGTGTGCCGTCCGTAAGGCGCCCGCCTTCAAACCTCCGGCCTGGGCGAAGGTCAACCGCAGGCCAGGTCGGGGCCGCACGCGATGCTGACGCCGAATGCGTGACCGTGTCGCACATACCTTCGAGAGCCTCGCCACCGCCGAGATCTGGCCGCTCCTGTCTACGTGCAACAGGCCAACGCCATCCGAAACGGCTAGCGGCCATCCTCCAACGCGCTTCCAGACCAACCTATTTCCTGAGCTCGGCAAGGAGGGATCGGCATAGCGCCTGACCGTCGCGACCCGCGTCGTAAATGACACGGTCGGGGCGGAGCAGCACTGCATTGATCCGGTGCTCGTCGTACCACTTGCAGACGGTCTCGCTGGGGTCGAAAAAATCACAGTCGAGTTTGAGAACGACGCCCCCAAGTTCGCTCACGAATTGCCTCACCTCGGGACCAGTTGGACTGTCCGTGGAAATGAGCGCGAAGTTCAGGCCGATCAGATCGTCCATCCGCACGCGCTTGCCCTCAGCTGTCTCCACCCACGGCTGAAACATAGGTCCACCCGACAAGCGATGCTGCAGCCCCAAAAGGCCGCTTTTGTAGGAAGGCTTTCTGATCCAGTTTTTGAATAGGAGGCGGTTAACAAACTTGCTTTTCCGCGACAAAGCATAGGCCAGATTACGCAGTCCGATCTGCAACGGACTCGTGTTCTGCATTCTGATGCCCATGTCGACGGCAGCCTGGATCGTCTCGAGACTCTGCGGCCTGCGCTCTTCATCATATGTGTCCAGGATCCGATCGGAGCTCTTGCCTCGAAGCGCCAGATTCAATTTAAAAGAAAGATTGGCTGCGTCGCGCACACCCATGTTCAGGCCTTGCCCCGACCACGGTGGCGTAAGGTGCGCTGCGTCTCCTGCCACCATCAGCCGTCCGACCCGCCATTTACTCGGCATCCCAGCGTGAAACGTGTATGAGACGCTTCGGATCACGCGGAAGTTCTCCGGATCGAAACCTCGCGACCTGATCAGGTCTCTCGCAGCCTTTTGGTAGTCCTCATCAGTCTTCAGCTCCTGCCCGATTGTCTCGGAATGCTGCAGAAAATCAAAACGAACATGCCCGTGCAGTCCCTTGACCAGGACACCAGCTTCCTTGCCATCGAGCAGAATATATCCGCCTTGCGGTATCATCGTCCTGAAATAGACAGGGTCATCGACGATGGCGTCGACGACCAGATACTTTTTAGTATATTTCAGGTCTATCCTCGGAACGTTCATCGTTTTGCGCACGGTGCTCCTCGCACCGTCACACCCCACGACATATTTGGCGATGAGGGAATGTTCCTCGTCCGTGGCGCGATCCTTGCAGTTCAATTCGACCCGATCGCCTTGGTCGGTGATGCCAGTGACCTCGTGATTGAAATAAGCGGTTGCCGCGTTTTCGCCAGTCGCAAACTCCTCCCGCAGCGTCGCCTCCAAGCTCGGCTGGTGGAACAAGGTCATATGGCGATGGCCATGAAGGCCGGACAGGAGATCTTCTCCAACGCTACGCCGATCGAATCCACCAAGGCGTTTGCCACTTCGGTCAATCAATTCGAGGTCGGCCTGATAGATATGCCCTTCCGCTTTCAGGCGATCGAGGATGCCCGCGGATTGCATGATCCGCGTCGATTCATCATCAAATCCCATCCCTCGCGGCGCGTAGAAAATATCGGGCTCGCGCTCGAGAACCGCGACTTTATGCCCGTATTGCTTTAGTAGATTAGCCAGCAGAGCGCCGACGGGGCCGCAGCCGACAATAGCCACATCAAACTGCGAGGCTCGATCGCCCGGCTCGGTGGTCATTTCATTCTCCATTCCGCCGTTGTCGCAAAATTGAGGCTTGTCTTCCGGCAGTGTCTTTCAGGATGAACTCGGCTGTGCTCTTCGATGGTTGCGTTTCGAGGCATCTCGGATCCTTGAGCACTGAGAAAAGAACCTCCCAGGATTGCACGTCCATCCTTACTTGCATGGAAGTAAGTTTTCAACTCTGCATGTCAGATTTTGACAACGGGCGCTCGGCGTTCGAATGCGATTGCCCCGGCATCAAAGCAGCGTGGAACTTAAGCCCGCCCGGTCCGACAAGACCCTGGGGTCTGAAGCGACAGTCCGATGTGAGCCTGCGCGAAAACCGTTCTCGCCATTTCCCGTTCACCGGACCCGTATCCGGCCGGCTTGGGCAGAAGCCCCAGACAATCCGGAAGGCCAAGCATCGGAGGTGCCTGCCACGCCAGAATGGAACTGGCAGGCTCCGTTCTGACGTGGCAGCATCAAAAGCACATCAGCTGTCGAAGACCACGACCGGCGCCAACTCGGTGCGATCCGACGCCACCCGGAACGCCTTGTCTGTGTCTTCAAGGCGCCATCGAGAGGTGACTATCGGAGCGAGGTCATATTTGCCCTGCTCCATCAGCGCCACCATGCCGGGAATATCCCGCATGAAGTTGAGACCACCTTGCTGCCCGGCATGCACGGTACGCCCGGCATTCGCGAATGCTGCGGCGGGATAGGAAACATCGCCGATCTGACCGAACCCGAGGTAGACGACCTCGCCCCCTCGCCGTGTCATTTCCCACGCCTGCCGCATCGCCAATGTGCCCGTTGCATCAGGCGGCGTCTCCACCTTTGGAATATCCCGGTCGGACCCGCGGCTTCGATCGTGAAATCGGCTCCCCGATTGTCGCGTGTTGCCCCAAAAGCTGCATTCACGAAGTCTGATTCGGCCTGCGGGATCCAGCCTCGGCCTCCCGACATGATGCGGCCGGTCGGGCCCTTGCACAATTCGCGAATGGTTTCGACGAGCCGATCGCCTAATGCATTCGGATCCAGGACGGTTGTAGCGCCGAGCCGCTTCGCCGACTCGCGACGGTGCTTGACCGGCTCGCTGACGATGATCTGTGCAGCGCCGACCAGACGGGCAGCCATGACGGCTGCGAGGCCCACGGGTCCGGCGCCCAGCACGACAACATTCGATCCTGGCAGGACCTTCATTACCGCCGTGGCACCACCGAAGCCGGTGGCCGCCGTGTCCCCCAGGAGCGACAGTTGATCGGCAGGAAGATCCGTGAAAATGGGACACAGATATTCTTCATAGCAGACGGTCAGCTCGGCCAATCCCCCGACTCCGACTTGCGCGATGATCTCGGAACCATCCGCACGAATGGCGATCTTCGGTGGAAACCCGTCGGGCACCGCAAACGCCCACTGGCAGTGATCGGCCCGGCCGTGCAGACACATGTAACAATTGCCACATTGCGGAACCACGCCGACGATGACCCGATCGCCCGGCTTCACCCGTCGCACGTCTGATGCCACAGCCTCGACAACACCAACGGCGGTATGGTTCGATATCTGCGGAACAGTGTCCGGGGCATATTTGGGTGCCGGATTGACGGCAGGGGTTCCACCAATACCGCGCTGACACAGCGAATAGCAGGGCGCTGAAGCCTCTGTGCGCACCACAACCTGTCGCGAGTGCAGCTCTTTGAGGCGAAGCTCCTCGACACCGGCCTTCCCGCCGACCCACAAGCCCTCTTGGACCCAAGCGCGAAACTTCCTTCCCGCTTGCTTGCCGGTCAGCACGGCTGGCGCCTGCGGCTTGGCGGCCGTCGCTTGGCCGCCCAGGAGCCCGACCGCACCCCCGGTCGCCAGCGCCGCACCGACCTTCAATGCCGCACGGCGGTGCATCCCCTGATCGGCCTTTTCGGCCACGAATTCGTCACCTGTGCGCGCATCCTGCTTGCCCCGCTGCTCCAAAGCCATTCCCCTCCAGTTCGAATTGTCGACGATCTTATCGAGTCACTCTAGACCCATACTTACTTGCGGGCAAGTAAGTATGGGTCTAGAGATATCGAGAAGGTCCGGCGCGCGGCAGCTAGGCGGCCGGACTTAGCCAGAACTGTGGCCACCATGCAGGACCCGGAGCACCGCAGTGGAGATTGCGGGACTGGGACGAAGGTAGAGGTGGAGAAGGAGACCAGGGAATGCAGGATAACATTGGCCTGTTCCTCACGAAGCGGGCCTTGTTGAACCCTGAGCGGGAAGCCTTCGTCGACGGTACTGGCAGCCTGCGGCTGACCTTCAAGGAACTCAACGAGCGCAGCAATCGCCTGGCCAATGCTTTCGTTGAGGCTGGGGTCAAAGTGGGCGAACGCGTCGGCATCCTGACGATGAACGGCGCCGAATTCGTGGAATCCTATTTTGCTCTGGCGAAGATCGGCGCCGTTGTCGTGCCGCTGAACTGGCGTCTCGTGCCCGACGAGCTGGAATTCATTCTACGCGACTCCGGAGTCAGTCGTCTGGTTTTCGACAACGAGTTTCAGAAAACTGCAGCCGAGCTCCATCGCCGGGGTGACAAGACCGATGTCGAGCACTGGTTACAGATCTGCGCCGAGGGCGAATGCGCGCCGTTTGCGAAAAGCTATTGCGATTTTCGGAACACCGGCACCGTTGCGGAGCCTCAAGTGCGCGCCGCCGGCGATGCGATCCTGTCGATCATGTATACTTCCGGGACCACGGGCCTTCCTAACCCGCCTTATTCACCAAAAGTGTCCTGAAGGGTTGGCGGGAGTGGCGTAAGCCTCTGATCTGAATTAGGAACTGGGTGTCTAAGCCGAACCTGCCGCAGGGCAGAAAATGCCACGGGCCACACCCGCCATGAACGATGATATCGCAAGCTCATTTGGATTCCCAGCAGTCGGCCGCAAGAAAATCACAGCTGCGTTCGACGGTGGCCGGCTTACCTCGGATGGCGGTGTTCTACTGCTTGCACAGGCCGAGCGCGCGATGGGGATTTGCCAGCGCCTGGCGGCTTGTATTGCCGATCCGCGCGATCCAGCGCGGGTGATCCATCGCCTGGATGACATTCTGCGTGCCCGTGTGTTCGCGATTGCGTGCGGCTATGAGGATGCCGATGATCTCGATGCTCTGCGCGACGATCCAGGCTTCCGCCTGGCGCTCGGCAAGCTGCCGGAATCGGGCGCGGGGCTGGCCAGCCAACCGACGATGAGCCGGTGGGAAAATGCACCGACTACGCGCGAACTGGCCAGCATGATGGCCGCGATGATCGACATCTACTGCGCCAGCTATCCCGCCCCTCCGACAGCGGTCACGCTGGATATCGACGACACGTGCGACGTCGTGCATGGCTATCAACAGCTCTCGTTCTGGAACGGGCATCATGGGGAGCGCTGCTTCCTACCGATCCATATCTACGACACCGCGACCGGCAGGCCGGTGGCCATGCTGCTGCGCACAGGCAAGACGCCTTCTGGAAAGGAGGCGGCGGGGCACATCCGACGCCTGGTGCGTCACCTGCGCCGTAATTGGCCCGATACCCACATCACTATCCGCGGCGACGGGCACTATGGTCGACCCGAGGTCATGGCCTACTGCGATGCGGCCCGCGTCGATTACGTGTTCGGCCTGCCCACCAATTCAGCGCTGCGCGCCGATCCCGCCATTGTTGCGGTCGCCGATGCCTGCGCGGTCAAGCGCGCCCAGCGTCAGTGTCCCGTCCTGCGCAACTATGCCGAGACCCGCTATGGGGCAAAGACCTGGAAGTGCCAGCGTCGCGTCGTTGCACGGATCGAGGCCAGCACGCTGGGCATGGACATCCGCTATGTCGTCACCTCGTTGGCAACAGGATCGGCCGAGCACATCTACGACACGCTCTACTGCGCGCGTGGTCAGGCCGAGAACCTGATCAAGCGCCACAAGTCCCAGCTCGCCAGCGACCGAACCTCGTGCCGCTCGGCCAATGCCAATCAGATGCGCCTGATACTGCACACTGCCGCATACTGGCTGCTATGGCGCATCCAGCAGGCGATGCCCAGGACCGCTGCTCTGGCAAGCGCGGAGTTTACCACCTTGCGCCTGCGGCTGCTCAAGGTCGCTGCGCGCGTCGTAGAAAGTGCTAGCCGCATCCGCATTGCCTTCGCTTCCGCCTGTCCGGATGCCGACCTGTTCCGCGCCCTCGTTCTCCGGCTGAAGCCTGCGCCGACGTAGCCCATGCGGCAGCGCCGCAGAACTCCGAGCCCAGCCCTTCAACCCGAAAAGCCCATCAATCCGAATGCGGTGAAACAAACGCCAGCGATGCCGGTCGTCCGCGCAATACAGCCAGCCGCAGCAAATGCCCAGAGCGGACCCGAAACCGAGCGTCGTGAATAAGAGAGGCTAAATTGCCGCCGCCCGATCCGCAGAAGACGGCCGTGTTCGCGGTGTTGCAGCGATATGTGAAGGTCAATTTGGTAAGACCTGTCGGCGAGACCCATATGTGGCACGCTGCGATGAACAGCAAATCCTGTGAACTTACGGTGCTTGGCCAGCATTACCGGCAGCTTGTCGCGGACGGGCTCATCTAACCATGACGGTCGAACCAACAATCGATGCCGTTCTGAACGGCTTGGTGGAAGAGCTGGCAGCCGTCGAGCATGAGCGATGGGCCCATTGGCAGCGCTACATGCACTCTAAGGGGGTGCGCCAGAATGACGGAGCGCTGACCATCCCTGCGGAACTCGTCGAGCGCTGGGACCGGCAAGCCGCGACCAGCTATGATGCCCTTGGCGATCGTGAGCGGGAGAGCGATCGGGAACAAGTGGCTCGGTATCTGCCGATTATCGCGGCAGCGCTTAAAAAAGCGCAGTTATAGTCGCGTCTTACGCGACATATTTTGCGAGATCGGCGGCGATCTGCTCTGGCGTAGCGTCCCGCGCGAAAAAGGTGATGGGTTTCCCGTCGCGATCCATCAGATACATGATCGCGCTATGGTCCATCAGATAATTGGGAGACCCCGCCGGCCCTACGCGGCGGCCGTAAATCGAAAATGTCGAGAGCACCGTCTTAATCTGCTCAGGCGTGCCGGTCAGTCCGATCAGGCGAGGATGGAACGCAGCCACAAACTGCTTCATCACGGCAGGCGTGTCGCGCTCTGGATCGATCGTTATCATGATCGGTTGCACGCGAGCCCCACGTTCCGGATCGCTGCCCTCAAAGGCGCGCAGCGCCTGGCCCATCTTCTTCGCATCGGTCGGGCAAATGTCCGGGCAGTAGGTATAGCCGAAATACATCAGTCGATAGCGGCCGTTGAAGCTGTCGCTGCTCAGCGACTTACCGTCCTGATCGATCAGCCGGAAGGAACCGCCAATCTTCGCGCCGGCCAGGGGAGCGTCGGCCATCGGGGTATGGCGATCGGAAGTCACTTGCCAAAGTGCCACCCCGATGCCGAGGGCCACGATGGAAACAAGGGTGAGGATGAGCGTCAGGCGGGGATTCGATGTTCGTATCATGGTCACAATCTCAACAGCGTCGTTACCTTGCGGCACCGACATGCCGCGTCATTCGTGAGAGGTCGTCGTGTAGGCGGCAGCTCAGCGCCACTTTCCCTTCCGTTCCCGCCACACCAGAAATCCAATGCGGGAGAGACGGCCCGAGCACCATATCGAGCGAAGGATCGCCTGCCTTGGCGCTATACCCGTCTGCGCGATCGCGCGTGCGAACCGCAGCATGACCTTGCCGCCCCATATCCAGATGCCCGCCGGCAGGATGAGCATCGCAAAATGCGCTTTGCGGCGTCTCACCGCCCCCGATTTGATGCGGCAGGCAGTGTTCATGGCAGTAGCTCTTCGATCACGAGAAGGCCGAGGAAACCGACGAAGAACATCGCGCTGATAAGTGGGCTGTCTGGCCGTTCATGGGCTTCGGCCAGCAACTCTTCGGTGACGAGGTAGAGCAGCGCCATCAGGCCGAAGCTCAGAAAGCCGACGATCACGGGCGTCGGCAACACCGCGACCGGCATGGCGATCGCTGCGCCCAACGGCAGCAGCAAGCTCAAACCGAACACCGTCGCGATCACGCGCAGCTTCGATGCGATCGTCTCGCCGAGTTCCGCCGTGACGGTCAGCCCAAGAAATAGGACTTCCAGGGTCAGGGCGACGGTCAAAAGGATACCGGCTTTCTCCCCCGCGACGAAGGCGAGGCCGAGGACCAGGCCATCAACGAGAATGTCGATCCCGACCGCGCCGAGCATCGCCACCGGCCCTTTGGCGCGGCCCTCCAACTCCTTCAAAAGCAGCATGACGGCGACGCCGGCCATGCCGCCTAGCAGGGTCGCGACGGGAGAGGCGTCATGCTTGATTTGCGGCAGGATCTCGGTCGCGGCGGCGGCGAAAACGACGCCCGCCGCAAGATGCTGCATGGCGCTGACAAAGCCGGCACCGGGACGCCGGACTGTCGACAGGATCGCGCCTGCGAGAACTGCCGCAAGTGGAATAAGGGTGTAGAGAATCGCCGACATTAGCCGTTCCTCGAAAGTGTCCGCTTCACCGAAGCCATTGCGCAATCCCGACAACGACGATCACCATGGCGATGACGCTTGCCATCAGCATTCGTTCGGGACGTGGATCGGCAACATTCCTGATCCGCCCCGCAACCTGCCAGGCAGAGCGGATCGGCACGCGCCACGATCCCGAAACGATCCGATCCAGCTCGGTGTTGGACAGGCCGAAATAGGCTTTGAAGCTCTCCCGCGATCGCGCTTCAAGCCCGGTTACGCGGAACACAGGATCATCCCACGCCAAATCGATCGCGCTGGGGTTTCCCCCCAACGCCGTAAGATCATTCCCGGACGCCCATGATGGCCGCAGGAGGCCAACCAACTTGTGCGGATCACGTTCGAGCAGCGCGGCCCAGCGCTCTAAGCGCTCTTTTCGGTCGCTCGCGCCGATCGCCCGCTTGCGAACGGCGCGGCCACCCGGAGCTGGCGGTTGCCAGCGTGGCCGGGCACCGGAAGGCCGCTGGCCGGTCACGACCTGTCCAGCGCCCCGGTTTGGTCGTGCGTCGCGCGCTTCAACGGTCGCGAGCAACGCAGCGTTAGAAAGGTGGTCAGGCTCAGGACCACAGCGATGTCAAAAAGGCCATAGCCGACAGCAGCCCCGAGGGCCCCGGTCGCCCACAGGCTCGCAGCGGTCGCGGTGCCCGATGCCTTGCCGCGATGCTTCAAAATCGCACCGCCCCCAATGAAGCCCACACCCGTAATCAAGCCTTCGAGAATCCGGGCTTGGGCAGGATCGGTCCGGCCGAGGATCGCGATGCCGACCAGCACGAATCCGCAACTGGCGATCGCCACGAGCGGGAAGGTGCGAATGCCGGCGCTGCGCGCGTCTTTTTCGCGGTCCCAGCCAACCGGCAAGGCGAGTGCATAGGCCAGTCCAAGGCTCAGGATGTGGGACAGGGCTTCCCACCAAGACGGCAGCGTCATTTCGATGATCCAATCGCGATCACGGCGGCGAGGCCGCTCAGAAGGAGGAAGGCGGCGGCCTCGTCCCAATAGGTCAGGCCCGGCTCCATGAGCCGATTTCGCCGAACCAGGGCGATGAAGGCGTCGAGCGCCGAGGCGAACAGGAACAGCAAGGCGGCAACGCGCCACGGGCCCTCGCGAGACCGCAGCAAGGCGGCAGCGCTCAGCCCTGCGGTCTTCAACAGGAAGCGGTTGATGGCGTGGCGGTTGCTCGTGGTCATCGGCGCTATTGCAAGACGATCATGGCGATGGCCGCTGCGGCCATGACGGCAGTCGCCGCCCAACCGAAGAAGAGCAATTTTCCCGAGGCGGCGAACTTGCCCATCGCGCGTCGCCGGGAAACGACGAGCATCATGGCGACCATAATCGGCACTGCCACCACGCCGTTGATAACCGCGCTCCAAAACAGCGCCTTGATCGGGTCGAGGTCCGACCAGTCAATGCCGATCCCGAGCAGCGTGGCCAACGAGATCACTGTGTAGAAGCCAACGGCTTCCCAAGGGCGCTGATCGAGCCCGCATTTCCAACCGCGAGCCTCACCGATCGCATAGGCGGCCGATCCGGCGAGCACGGGCACCGCGAGCAGTCCGGTGCCGATGATCCCGAGGCTGAACAGGAGGAAAGCGAAGGGGCCGGCGACCGGCTGCAGGGCCTTGGCTGCATCGGCGGCGGTGTTGATCGTAACACTTCCCGACGCATGGAGCGTCGCAGCCGTGCCGATCATGATCGCCAGCGCGACAAGGTTGGAGACTGCCATGCCCGCGAAGGTATCGAGGCGCATCCGCCGGAACTCGCGCCGGGCCTGCCACGGCGCGTCGACCAGGGGCTCTTCGTGCGGATTGCGATGGACTTCCTCGGTTTCCTGCGCGCTCTGCCAGAAGAACAGATAGGGGCTGATCGTGGTGCCGAAGATCGCGACGATGGTGACGATCGCGCCCTTGCCCTCGGTGCGGGGGATAGTGAGGCCCTTGGCCACGCCCATCCAATCGAGCTTCACCATGAAGAGGACCGCGACATAGGCGAGCAGCGTCAGGGTCAGCCATTTCAGCAGACCGGCATAGCGTTGGTATGGGAGGAAAAGCTGTAGGAGCAGCGAGAAGGCCGCGAAGCCGAAGGTGAAAATGTGGGCGCTTCCGCCCGTCACCAGCTCGGCGGCGGCCCCCATCGCCGCCAGATCGGCGCCGATGTTGATCGTGTTGGCGAGAAAGAGCAGCAGGACGAGGAACGTGACAAACGGCCGCCAGAGAACGTCGCCCATGTTCTTTGCCAGGCCACAGCCCGTCACACGACCGATATGCGCGCTGATGAGCTGGACGGCCGTCATCAGCGGATAGGTCAGCACCATCGTCCACAGCAGCCCAAAGCCGAACTGAGCGCCAGCTTGGGAATAGGTCGCGATGCCGCTTGGATCGTCATCGGCGGCACCTGTGACGAGACCGGGGCCGAGCTGCTCGAAAAGGGCGATCGAGCGAACCCGCGCCCCGAGTTTCATGCGGCGGCTCCCTGGCGGCCCGTTACCCTATCGGTCGTATCTCGGTAGGCGAGAAGCCGCAGTGCGTTGAAGACGACCAGCAGCGTCGATCCTTCGTGCATCGCGACCGCCGGCCCGATGCCGAGCCCGAGAATGGTCGCGGGCACGAGGAAGGCGACGACGCCGAGGCTAACAAAGACGTTCTGTCGGATCACCCAGCGGGTGCTTCGGCTCAGGCCGACCGCGAACGGCAGATGCGAGAGATCGTCGGCCATCAGGGCGACATCGGCTGTTTCAAGCGCCACGTCGGACCCGGCGGCTCCCATGGCGATGCCTACCGTCGCCGTGGCCATCGCCGGGGCGTCGTTCACGCCGTCGCCGACCATGGCGACCTTGGTTTCGGCGCGGAGCTTCTTGATCGCCTCAACCTTGTCTTCGGGCATGAGATCGCCCCATGCTTCGTCGATGCCGACATCCTTGGCGATCGCTTCGGCGGCGCGCTGATGATCGCCCGAGATCATAATCATGCGCTTGATGCCGATTGCCCGAAGCTGTTCGAGAGCGGCCTTGGCCGTCTCGCGGGGCGTGTCGAGCAGGCCGATCGCGCCCATGTCCTTGCCGTCGCGGCGGACGATCATGCTCGTCTGCCCTCCCGCCCGCAGCTTTTCGATCGCCTCCGTCATTTCGGCTGACAGAGGCGCGATCCCATCGGCACCGAACATTTCGGCCTTGCCGATCAGCACTTCATCCTCGCCGACGACAGCCGAGACGCCGCGGCCGGTCAGGCTCTTGAGATTGTCGGCCGAGGGGACCGCCTTGTCGCCGATATGATCGCGACCGTCGCGGGCGATTGCCTGCGCAAGCGGATGATCGCTCAGCGATTCGACCGCCACGGCGATCGCCATCAGGTCTTCCTTGGCTACGCCTGGCGCCGGGATGACCTCCTGAATGCGCGGCTCCCCCTTGGTCAGCGTGCCTGTCTTGTCGAAGGCGATCGCATCGAGCGAGCCGAGCAGTTCGAGCGGCGCGCCGCCCTTGACGAGAACGCCGCCACGGGCCGCACGCGCAACGCCGGACAGGACGGCGCTGGGGGTCGCGATGGCGAGCGCGCACGGGCTGGCTGCGACCAGCACGGCCATGGCGCGATAAAAGCTAGCGCGGAACGGCTCGTCGACCACCACCCAGGCGAACAGCAGCAGGAAGGACAGCGCCAGCACCGCCGGCACGAAAAACTTCTCGAAGCGATCCGTGAACCGCTGGGTCGGCGATTTTTGCGTCTCCGCCTCGCTGACCATCTTGACCACTTTGGCGAGCGTGCTTTCGGTCGACAGTCGCGTGACCTCGATCTCGACGAGGCCGCTACCGTTGATGGTGCCGGCGAACACCCGACTGGCCGCATCGACCTTATCAGGGTTCTGGCGTGCCGCTTCATCATCCTGCACGGGCCGCTTGTCGACGGGCATACTCTCGCCCGTGACCGGGGCCTGATTGATCGCCGTCGTGCCCTTGACGATGAAACCGTCGGCAGCGACCCGCTCATCGGGCTTCACGATGATGATGTCGCCGAGCTTCAATTCCTCAACCGGAACCTCGCTCGTCCCGCCGTCGTCCCGGCGCACCATGGCGGTGCGCGGGGCCAGCTCGGCAAGCGCCTCGATCGCTCGCTTGGCGCGGCCCATGGCGTAATGTTCGAGTGCATGGCCGAGGCTGAACAGGAACAGCAGCAGCGCGCCTTCCGCCCAGGCCCCGAGGGCCGCAGCGCCGGCAGCGGCAACCAGCATCAGCGTATCGATCTCAAATCGCTTCAAGCGCAAATTCTCGATCGCCTCGCGCAGCGTGTAGAAGCCGCCGAAGACATAGGCGGCGATAAAGAGCGCGAGCGGCAGCCACGAGGGCGCGCCCGTCACCAGCTTCTCGATCGCAAAGCCGATGCCCAGCGCCGCGCCGCAAGCGAGCGCGAAGATCAGCTCAGTATTGGGTCCGAGTATCCCGCCATGGGCATGATCGTGGCCGTCACCGGGGCCATGCTTCTCTTCCTTTTGCCCGTGGCCGCCGGGACCGTGGCTGTGCCCGGAGTGATCGTGTCCGGCATGATCGTGGCCAGCATGATCGTGGCCGGCGTGGTCGTCGGCCGCGATCCTTTTCCCGAGACCGACGTTCAGCTTGGCCAAAGCGCCGCGAATGTCCTGTTCCGTCGTTTCGCGGCGATCATATTCGACCCTGATCGATCCGCTCGTGCTGGCGTTTGCCTGGACAACCCCTTTCATGGCGCTGAGCGCTTCGCTCACCGTGCGGGCGCGGCGCTCGTGATTGATCCCCTTGGCCTGCCAGATCGCATGGCCGAACCGCTCGGTAATTTCGGCACCCGCCGCCTTCACCATTTCGCGCACGCGCGACAGAGGCAGCTTGCCCGCATCGAAATGGATGCACAGGGCCGCCGGCTCATCGCCATCGACGCAGATGACATGCGCGCGATCGACCCCATCGCGGGAGACCAGCGTAGAGACGAGGCGATCAAGGCAGGCGTCAGCCGCGTCGGGCAGATCGGGAAGGATGACCGGTATGTCGAGCTTGAGTTTATCGTCCATGACGACTTCCTTTCGTGGGTCGGAACGCCGGCACGGGCGTGGAGTTGGATCGCGTTCAGTTGCTATTGGTGAAGGTGTTCTTGGCCGTCGCAGGGGGCTTCGGATCGCTCGGTTTGGACCGTTGAATGTTCGATCCGATGCTTGTCGCGGAGCATTGCCTGAACCGCTGTGCGGGTGCTGTCGCCGTCCGCGTCCGATTGCAGGACGACATGGACGGTGCAGCTAATCTCTTCGTTGCTCGTCGACCAGACATGGAGGTCGTGAAGACCGGCGACGCCGGGGAGGGCCGCGATCTCCGATCGTATCTCGCCGAGCGTCAGACCGGCCGGGACACCTTCAAGCAGCACGTTGGTCGTGTCGCGGAGCAAAATCCAGGTGCGCGGCAAGACCCAAAGGCCGATGCCGACGGCAACGATGGGATCGATCCAGGTGAAGCCCGTGAACTTGATCGCCAGCGCGCCGAGGATCACCCCAACCGAGCCGATCATGTCGGCCCACACTTCCAGATAGGCACCCTTGACGTTGAAGCTGGCATCCTTGCCGGACATCAGCAGGCGCATCGAAATGAAATTCACCGCCAGACCGATCGCGGCGACAATCATCATGCCCCACGACTGGACTTCCTGCGGGGCATTGAAGCGCTTGATGGCTTCAACGAAAACATAGATCGCGATGCAGAACAGGAGGACGGCGTTGAAGGCCGCCGCGAGTATTTCAAACCTACGGTAGCCGAAGGTTCGCTTGTCGTCGGCACTTTTGCCGCCGAGCTTGATCGCCATGAGCGCTATGATGAGCGCGGCAACGTCGGTCAGCATGTGCGCGGCATCGGACAGCAGAGCGAGGCTGTTGAACACGAAGCCGCCGATGACTTCGGCCACCAGATAGGTCGCCGTCAAGCCAAGGGCCCAAGTCAGCATCTTGGCATTGGCGCCGGCAGTATGATCGTGGCTGTGGCCGGCTTCACCCGCATGATCGTGCGCCATCACTTCGTCTCCTGGCGTTGCGAGCGGCGATCAGCGAGCCACTTTTCCATCTGCGTGATCTCGGCTTGCTGGTCCTGAATCACCTTCTGCGCGAGCGCGAGCACCTTGGGATCGCTCCCTTTCGCGATTTCATCGCGTGCCATGTCGATCGCCCCTTGATGGTGAGGGATCATGGCTTGCAGGAAGTCCGTATCGGCATCGCCCGACGACGGATGGACCGGCATCGGTTGATGTTGCGACATATCGGCCGCTGCGGCCGACGCTTCACGCCGGTTGTCCTTGGCTTGCGAGCAGCCGATCAAAAACAGTGCCGGCAGACAAACGAATATTACTCGTTTACGCATTTGGCCCTCCATCATCATCGTCTTTGTCGTCGTCGGATGAGGCGGGAGCGGCCGGGCCCGGCTGCTGTTGGGCGCGGGCCGAATAGGCATCAGCGATCGCTTGGTGCGCGGTGGCCCCTTCCGGGGTCGTGGCGTGCTTGGCCCGTTCCCGCTCTTCGTCGGCGCGCCTATGCCAGTAAGCCTGTTCCGATTCATCACCGGGGCGCGCGACATCATCCGACATTTTCATTTCTCCGGGGTGCCGATTGGCGTTGCGTCGTGTCATCGCGGCACCCCCGGCGATGTGCAGAATCCACTGTGCAGGAGCACCGCCCAGGCGAGGTAACTGGCGATCCCGATCAGGACGAAAATGCTGATGACCCGCGTGTCGGGCGCGGGAATGAAACGCCCGTCCGGCGATCGCCTGAAAGCGATCAAGAGCGCGGCGAGGCATCCGGCGGCTGCGACACACAGCAGCGCGAGCGCGCCGTGCCAACTTTGTGGCCCGCAATCGAAACCATGGTCGTGAATGCTCATCGCCAGCCAGATCAGCCCTGGCGGAATAGGCATCAGCGATAGGCCGATCATCCAAATGATGCGTCGCGATGATCGGCGATGGGGCTTGCGCCCCGGTTCGGAGCGCAACGAAGCGGCGGCAGGGCCGGCGGTGAGGAAGAGGGGCGCGAGCATTGCTTAGCTCGCCCCGTCCGAACGCACTTGCGTTCGCTTGCAGGCCAGCGGCGGGGAGCCAGGCCGCAGAAGCGTGATCCGGTCCCCGCCCGAGATCGTCACGTTGAGGTTGTGGCCGACATAAGTTTGTCCGCTGGCCGGCGAGGTCACGCGCACCGGGGCGGCTTTCGGATTGGTCTTGATATCAAGGGTCAGGCCATCGCCGAGGAAATCGACATCGAGGCGCGAACCATCGGGGCAGGCGTAGAAATGCTCCCCGATGAAATCCGGCAAGCGACGATCACCTGACACGGCGCTGTCGTCGCCGTTCGACGACGGCGAGCAGCCGAGCAGGCCCGGCGCTAGGGCAAGCCCGGCCACGATGCTAATCCATCGAGCCGGCCTGCTTTGCGATCGCCGGGCCTTCCTCAATCGTTCGCCATGGGCATTCAAGGGGGCACGCCCATGGCGCGGGCCGTTCTCACACGGGCACCCGAAGGACTCATTGTGCGGCGGCCGATTCACAGCAGTTCAGTCGAACAATTCGCGCAGGAAGCCCTTGCGCCGGCCATGACCCCCGCGCTCGTAGCCATGCTTTCCGCCATGACCGCCATGGCCGTGCTGATCGCCATGGCCGCGCTGTTCGTCGAACATTCCAAGACGGCCGCCCAGCGGCCTCACCCCGTCGTCGGCGACGCTGCGTTCGATGATCTTGTCGAGTTCGCCACGGTCGAGCCAGACCCCGCGACATTGCGGGCAATAGTCGATCTCGATGCCTTGGCGCTCGCTCATAACCAAATCAACGCGGCACGTTGGGCATAACAAGCCTTTAGAGGTTCGATTATCTTCCATGAGGCATCCTCTTTCCTGTATTCATCTTTCCCGATTGAACGATCATCGCGCCACCTCCGACGCGACCGCTAGTAATAATCTTCAAGCTCCAACGGGACTATTCTGCCCGTGTCGAGAAGTAGCTTCACGACGGTGCCTGGCCGGTCGAACCGCCATTTCCAAAGCTGGCCATGGGTGTATCCCCCGTTGATGCGTTGTCCGTTCACGGCGACGATCCGGGTTCCCACAACCCAATCATCACGCGCGGCGGGGCTTCCTCGCGCGACATGGACAACGACCAGGGCCGATCGATCGGCCTGAAGCCCAAGGCCGCTTCGGTCTTTGAGCAAAGGAAGTCGTTGGGCTTTGCGGAGCGGGCGCACCCAAAGACGGCTGCTCGAAATGTCGAATACCACATCGAACTGAGCGATCAGCGGGAGGCCGACATTTCCGACCGCACGCGCCGGCAGCCAACGGGGCATCGCGATCGAGGGTATGCCGTCGAGCGTTAGTCCACCGAATTGCACGCCGTCGATCGTGACCAGGCCCGCCGTCTGCACGCCGTCCACGCCTGCGATCAGAGCGCTGGATTGTGGCCGGCCTTCCGCCAAAGCCCGGTCCTGAAGCACGGCTTGAGATACGATCAGGGCGTTCGAGTTGCCCGTGTCGACCATCATTGACACAGGTCCGCCGTGAGGAAGGGTGACTAGCGTCAGCAGCTCTTGCTTGTCTCCCCGCGACACCGGCAGAACCTTCCAGCCAGCGCCGCCCTGAAATGTGCCGCTTGGCGAGAGCGAGTAGCGGCGTCGCCCAAAGTCGATCGCAACACATCGATCGATGAATAGATCGGTGCCAAGCACCAGATCGACCGATTGGCCAATCGTCCTCGACACGGCACTTAGCCTCTCTTATTCACGACGCTCGGTTTCGGGTCCGCTCTGGGCATTTGCTGCGGCTGGCTGTATTGCGCGGACGACCGGCATCGCTGGCGTTTGTTTCACCGCATTCGGATTGATGGGCTTTTCGGGTTGAAGGGCTGGGCTCGGAGTTCTGCGGCGCTGCCGCATGGGCTACGTCGGCGCAGGCTTCAGCCGGAGAACGAGGGCGCGGAACAGGTCGGCATCCGGACAGGCGGAAGCGAAGGCAATGCGGATGCGGCTAGCACTTTCTACGACGCGCGCAGCGACCTTGAGCAGCCGCAGGCGCAAGGTGGTAAACTCCGCGCTTGCCAGAGCAGCGGTCCTGGGCATCGCCTGCTGGATGCGCCATAGCAGCCAGTATGCGGCAGTGTGCAGTATCAGGCGCATCTGATTGGCATTGGCCGAGCGGCACGAGGTTCGGTCGCTGGCGAGCTGGGACTTGTGGCGCTTGATCAGGTTCTCGGCCTGACCACGCGCGCAGTAGAGCGTGTCGTAGATGTGCTCGGCCGATCCTGTTGCCAACGAGGTGACGACATAGCGGATGTCCATGCCCAGCGTGCTGGCCTCGATCCGTGCAACGACGCGACGCTGGCACTTCCAGGTCTTTGCCCCATAGCGGGTCTCGGCATAGTTGCGCAGGACGGGACACTGACGCTGGGCGCGCTTGACCGCGCAGGCATCGGCGACCGCAACAATGGCGGGATCGGCGCGCAGCGCTGAATTGGTGGGCAGGCCGAACACGTAATCGACGCGGGCCGCATCGCAGTAGGCCATGACCTCGGGTCGACCATAGTGCCCGTCGCCGCGGATAGTGATGTGGGTATCGGGCCAATTACGGCGCAGGTGACGCACCAGGCGTCGGATGTGCCCCGCCGCCTCCTTTCCAGAAGGCGTCTTGCCTGTGCGCAGCAGCATGGCCACCGGCCTGCCGGTCGCGGTGTCGTAGATATGGATCGGTAGGAAGCAGCGCTCCCCATGATGCCCGTTCCAGAACGAGAGCTGTTGATAGCCATGCACGACGTCGCACGTGTCGTCGATATCCAGCGTGACCGCTGTCGGAGGGGCGGGATAGCTGGCGCAGTAGATGTCGATCATCGCGGCCATCATGCTGGCCAGTTCGCGCGTAGTCGGTGCATTTTCCCACCGGCTCATCGTCGGTTGGCTGGCCAGCCCCGCGCCCGATTCCGGCAGCTTGCCGAGCGCCAGGCGGAAGCCTGGATCGTCGCGCAGAGCATCGAGATCATCGGCATCCTCATAGCCGCACGCAATCGCGAACACACGGGCACGCAGAATGTCATCCAGGCGATGGATCACCCGCGCTGGATCGCGCGGATCGGCAATACAAGCCGCCAGGCGCTGGCAAATCCCCATCGCGCGCTCGGCCTGTGCAAGCAGTAGAACACCGCCATCCGAGGTAAGCCGGCCACCGTCGAACGCAGCTGTGATTTTCTTGCGGCCGACTGCTGGGAATCCAAATGAGCTTGCGATATCATCGTTCATGGCGGGTGTGGCCCGTGGCATTTTCTGCCCTGCGGCAGGTTCGGCTTAGACACCCAGTTCCTAATTCAGATCAGAGGCTTACGCCACTCCCGCCAACCCTTCAGGACACTTTTGGTGAATAAGGCGGGTTAGGTCGCCGACGATTACGAACGGAAGCGCACGGGGGAGCCCCGCCAGCTCGACAACTACATCCTTGACGAGCGTGACGCCGGTTTTGGCCGCCAAGCCGCTGATCGTGCGGGCATCACCTGCCAGACCGAGCCGGGCCGCCAAATCGGACGAAAGGATGGTCGCGCCGCTGCCGCTATCGAGAATGCCCCTCGCCGGTTGGCCCGCGACCTTTGCAGCGGCTACTATTGTGTCGCCGGTAACGATCTCGAAAGCGTCCCAGCGGGCCACGTCCCCGCCGTGCGTCGACTTCGCGCTTACTCCGGCAGCCCAAGGCGCTCCGATCGCGACGCTCAATGCCGCATTTGTGGCAATGCCCTCCAAGACCGTGCGGCGCGGCATGTCCATCAGCTTCGCTCACTGATGGGCGTCTGACCGTCCAAGTCGCGCAGATCGTTGTGCATCGCGGTCGCTGCGATCGCCGCGTGCCCCATCGCCACACTGATTTGATCGAGCGACAAAACGATGTCACCGGCCGCATAGACGCCGCGGATGTTCGTGCGTTGCTTGGAGTCGACGACGATACACTGATCGTCGCTGAGTTCGGCCCGGAGCTGCCGGGCCAGCGCGTTGTTACTGTCCGATCCGAGCGCCGGATAGATCGTGTCGAACCGCAGTTCGCTGCCATCGACCAGATGTGTGATGACTTGGGGGTCAGAGAAATCGAGCCGTTCGAGCGCACTGCTCGCGATGGTCACCCCGGCACCTGTCAAACTGTCGCGATCGCTGCGGTCCAGCTCCACCGCGTTGTGCGCGATCAGGGTGATACGGTCGGAAAAAGTCCTCAGAAACAAGGCTTCGGCAACGCCGTGCGCATCAGCGCCAATGACACCGATCGCCTGATCGCTCGCCTCGAAGCCGTCGCAAACGGGGCAATAGCGCAAAAGCCCCCGATCGAGCGCGTCCCGATGCGTGGCGTCATCGATTTCCGGCCGCCGATTTTCCACGCCGGTCGCGATCAGGATCGAGCGGGCTGAGATTGCCAATCTGTCGCCGCCCGCGAAGAATCCGCCTGACGAACCCTTGAGGGCGTCACCTCAAGGTTTGTGCGCCAAACAACGATTTGGCGGACATAAGCGGAACATTCGGCGTAGTCGGCCTTGTTTGCTTATCAGATCAGCGCGAGCTCGACCCTACGCCCCACGACGGCGGCAGCGCGCTGCAGGGTTTCGATGGTGACATTGCCATCGGCGGGATCAAGCATGCGGTCTACTTGTGTCCTGCTGGTATGCATCAATAGCGCCAGTCGCTTCTTGCTGAGCTTGCGTTCGCGCATCGCCTCGGAAAGCTGCCAAGCGATGACTTCCTTGATGGCCTTGGCCTGGAATTCCGCGAGCACACCTTCTTCCTCGAGGAAGCTGTCCAGCGTCGGGCCGCGATGTTTGTTCTCAGCCATTTTCAACCTCTTTCTGGCGCTTGCGTGCCAATTCCAAATCTGCGGCTGGCGTCGTCTGTGACTTCTTGATAAATCCATGCAGCGCGTAGAGTTCGCCTTGGTGGAAACAGAACAGCACACGCGCGATCGTTCCGTCAGGCAGGGATGTACGCACTTCGAACAGCCCCTTTCCCATAGGGCGAACCAGCGGCATGCCAACCGGCCAGCGGAACTGGACCCGCTGTAAGTCCTGGCCAATCTCGCGGCGATTGGCTTCAGGGAGACCGAGTAGCCAGTCGCGAACGGGGACATTGCCTGCATCGGTCTGGTAGAACACCAGCTCGATGCGTTGTGCGGTCCCCGATCCCATGGCTACCATATGCACTATATAAGGTGCATAGTCAAGCTGGTTCCGCCGTCACGGCAGTGACCGTGGGCTGCCGGCCAAGGGTGCGATAAACTGTCGGACGCGAAATCGAGAACAGTTCGGCCAGGTCGCTGATCGAATAATCGCCGGTGTCATACATCCGGCGCAACTCCTTCTGCTGCCGATCAGATAGCTTTGGCTTCTTGCCGCGCAGCTTTCCCCGGGCGCGGGCGACGGCCATACCTTCCCGGGTCCGCATCCTGATCAGATCGGCTTCGAATTCCGCGAAGGTGGCAAGGATGTTGAAGAACAGCTTGCCCATGGGGTCGCCGGGATCGTGGACGCTGGCACTGAGTTGCAATCTCACGCCGCGTGCCGTCAGCTGGTCGCCGATCGCCCGTGCGTCGGGAACGGAGCGCGCAAGTCGGTCGAGCTTGGGCACCACCAGCGTGTCGCCATTGCGAACTGCGGCCAAGGCCTGATCCAAACCTGGTCGCGCACGATTGGTCCCGGTGAAACCGTGGTCGGTATAAATTCGATCCGGTGCCACCCCAAGCTGGACCAGAGCGTCGCGCTGTGCGGCAAGATCCTGCTTGTCCGTTGAGCAGCGGGCATAGCCGATCAGGGTGTTGGTCATCCGGGACTTGTATCGCAGAAGGGGCCTTCAACGCAAAACAAATCGGACCAGTCAAACGAGACAGGCGGAACACAGGTTTTCGGTGCGATGGCGGCGCTGCCGACACATGTTCGCTAAGGGATCGTCTATCGGACAGTGCACCTCTTCGCATTGGCAGACCCTCGCGTTAATCTGACGCGACGAATCGGTGGGAGGGCAAATTGGCGAGACGACGGCTCCTGACTGATCACGAGCGCCGATGCCTATTCGAGCCGCCGACCGACGACATCGCGATCATCGCCAACTACACGTTGTCCGCCGAAGACATCGAAGTGATCGGCAGGCGCTACGGCGCGCCGAACAGGCTTGGCCTCGCAAGCCATATTGCCTTGATGCGTCATCTTGGATTCGGCTTGCCGGGAAACAATGCCGTCCCGACCCCCGTTTTGCATTACCTCGCCGCCCAACTGCACGTCGATCCGGCAGCGCTCACCAGCTATGGTCAGCGCTCACAGACCCGAAACGACCATGCCGAGATCGTCGCCCGATACCTGGGGCTTCATCCCTTCCGGCGCATGGACATTCCTTTCGCGCTGGAACTGGCGGAAGCCGCCGCGCGACACACAGATCGCGGCGAACCCATCGTTCGCGCACTGATCGAGGGGCTGAAGGACAAGCGCTTCATCTTGCCCGCCTCGGATACCTTGGGGCGGGCCGGACTTGCCGGACGGGCTCGCGCGCGCAAAGCGGCCGCAGCCGCACTCATCGAGACGCTAGATTCCTCCGAGATGGCGCATCTCGACGACCTGCTCGTCAACAATTCCGATTTCGGGATGACGCCCTTGGCCTGGCTCCGCGCCTACGATGAAGCGCCGAATACAGCGAACATCAATGGCCTCTTGGAGCGGTTGCGGTTTGTGCGCAATATTGGCATCGATCCCGCAGTCAGCTCCGAGATCCCCGAATTCCGCTTCGCCCAATTTGTTCGCGAAGGCGGCGTGGCCCCGGCCTTTCTCCTCTCTGACTACAGCCTTAATCGCCGCCGCGCGACGCTTGTGGCAGCCGTCATCGATCTTGAAGCCCGGCTTGCCGATGGTGCGATCCAGATGTTCGATCGTCTGATCGGCGGCATGTTCACCCGCGCACGGCGCGGCCGGGAGAGGCGCTATCAGGACAGCATCCAGTCCGTCGGCCAGCTGATGCGACTGTTCGGCGCGACGATTTCGGCCCTTGATGAAGCGATCCAGCACGGCGGCGATCCGCTCGAGCTGATCGATGAAATGGTGGGTTGGCACAAGCTGGTGGCCGCAAAGGCGCAGGCCGGATAGCTGGCGGTCGGCACCAATCTGGGCTTGGAGCGCATGGCCAATGCCAGCGAAGGCGTGACCTATGCTCAGATCGCGTGGACGCACAATTGGTACCTGTCGCCCGAAAATTACAGCCACGCACTCCAGACGATAGTCGCGGCCCATCATCAGCTTCCGTTCGCGCGCCACTGGGGCGCGGGAACCAGCTCGTCGTCCGACGGCCAGTTTTTCCGCTCCGGAAGAAGCCGGTCGGGCGCCGCCGAGGTCAATGCCAAGTACGGTGCAGAGCCAGGGGTGAAGATATATTCGCATGTCTCCGACCATTTTGCATCCTTCGGCTCGCGGATCATGTCCGCAACAGCCGGGGAAGCGCCCTATGTGCTCGATGGTCTGGTTCTGGGCGCCGGGCAACTCCCGTTGCACGAACATTATACCGACACCGGCGGTGCCAGTGACCATGTGTTCGGGTTGTGCCACCTACTGGGCTTCCGATTCGTCCCGCGATTGCGCGACATTGCGGATCGCAAGCTTGGCTCCATTCTGGCACCATCATCCTATCGGGGCATCGAATGTCTGATGGGCCGCACGATCAAGACAGCCGCGATCGAAGCCGATTGGGATGACATCGTCCGGGTCGTGGCGTCGATCAAGGATGGCACTGTCGCGCCCTCGGTCATCATGCGCAAGCTTGCTGCCTACAAGCGGCAAAACAAACTGGATTTTGCGCTTGCCGAACTCGGCCGCATCGAGCGCACGCTGTTCGCGCTCGACTGGCTGGAACAGCCCACGCTTCGGCGGGCATGCCAAGCGGGCCTGAACAAGGGGGAGGCGCGGCATACTTTGGCAGCGGCCATCTACACCAATCGCCAGGGCCGATTTACGGATCGAAGCCTCGAAAACCAGGAATACCGCGCTTCGGGCCTCAATCTGCTGATCGCGGCGATTTCCTATTGGAACACGCTCTATCTTGACCGGGCTGTGCAGCATCTCGGTGCTACCGACATCGAATTTGATCTAGCGCTGCTTGCCCATCTGTCGCCAATGGGCTGGGCGCACATCAGCCTGACCGGCGATTATCTTTGGGACCAGGCCAAGCGAATTTCTGCGGGCGAATTTCGGCCGCTGAACGATCCGCTGGCGCGGCTCAAGCTCGTGGCATGACCGATGTTCCCGAAATGTCCGTCAAATCGTTGTCTGGCGCACAAACCTTGAAGTGACGCCTTGAGCCTGTCTATGCGACCGGTTGTGATCGTCGCGCCATAGCGTTCCGCTTGATCGCGAATGCGGCCTAGCAGTTCCTCACCGTTGATGCCGTCCGGAAAGCCTGCATGATTATGCGAGCGCGGAATCCATTTCGCGCGGCTGTGCCCTTCATCGACCACGATCACGCGACGGCGGTAGCGGGCGAGATAGATCGCGGCGGTCAAGCCTGCCGGGCCACCGCCGACGATCAGTGCATCGTAAGGACCGCACCGCTCTGGGCTCGCGTTCGAGGTTGCCGTGTCAATCATTGGCCGCATGGCCACCGGGCGGTGATTTGAGGGGGCGTCTTCGCTGGCGCATGGATTGCCCCGGAAGGCGCGATTGCCGGCGCAGAAGCGCGAGGAACGCGGCATCCTGTATCCGCATCGTCCGCCGCAGCCCTTTGCGCATCATGCGGCCCACCAAGGCCCCGACGATGCCCCGGCACTCGACCGAATGGTGGATGCGAACACCGTTCGCGATGGGCTCGATCTCGTAACGCTCGTCGAAGGTCAAAAACCCCCGTACGCCCATCTGCCAGCCAATCAGTTGCGGCTTGACCAGCCTGTTGATGACCATTTGCGTCGTCATCTTCCGGTCGCCTTTGAACAGCAGCCAGGTGACATCCATTTCCGCGCCGCGTTCGGCTTCTCCCGCTATGCGATAGACCGGGTGCCAGCGCGCATAGCCCTTCAAATCGGAGAGCAGCGACCAGACGCGCAGCGCCGACATATTGAAATCGAGTGTGGTTTCTTCCTTCATGGCAGCCTGTCCTGTCTGGCCGCGACACGGCCAAACCGGAGGCCGCGCCAAGGCGGCCTCCCTCCCCATATGACGGGGGATTGATGGGAGCTGGCGAGGACGCGAGGGCTTGCTTGGTGCAAGCCTCCGCGCTCACCGGGCCGGGGTTCATCGGGCGGGGCCTTTCAGCGTCTTGCTGGCCTTGCCGCCAATGACCTCGATCGCTTCGAGGGTGATGAGCCCGATGTCGGGCACATCATCCAGATCGGTGACGAACGCGCGCAACGCATCCTCGAAATCGACGATCTCGATCACCACGGCCCGATCGCTTTCGAGCACATGGCGGCGATGGACGTGCGCGGAAGTCCCGAAGCCGATCAGGGCTTCAAGGACCGTCAGACCCGCAATCTTCCGATCACGCGCGAGCGAAGCGACATATTCGAACACCTTTCGGTCGCCGATGTAGGCCGCTTCATCCGTGTAGATTCGAAGCAATTTTCTGGCTGGCTCTGCCATCACGCATCTCCTTGGCTGGGGACGGGTTCCGCGCCATGCTGCGGTCCGGTCTCTTCTGCTTGGTGTTTGTCGCTGCGGCCGAGGATCACCTTGGCGATCGCCGGCAGCACGAGCAGGGTCAGGATGGTGGCCGCGATCAGGCCACCGATCACGGTTGTGGCGAGCGGCTTCTGAACCTCAGCGCCCGTCCCATGGGCGAGCGCCATCGGCACGAAGCCGATCGCTGGCACGAAGCCGGTCATCACTACGGCGCGCATCTTGTCGGCCATGCCGTCGCGGATCGCCTCCACGATCGGCATCCCTGCCTCACTGCGTTCGCGGATGGCGGTCATCACGACGAGACCGTTCAAAACTGCGACACCAGCCAAGCAGATAAAGCCAACTGCTGCCGACACCGAGAAATTGATGCCGGTCAGGGCGAGCGTGAACACGCCGCCGGCCAAGCCCAGCGGCACCGCCAGAAACACCGCGCCGGCTCGCCCGAAGCTCCCCAGCGCCATGTAGAGCAGCCCGAAGATCGCGAGGAAGCAGAGCGGCACGACGATCGACAGGCGCTTGGACGCGGCCTGTAGGTTCTCGAACTGGCCACCCCATTCGAGGTAGTAGCCCGCCGGGAGCTTGACCTGTGCGATCTTCGCCTGTGCTTCTTCCACGAACGATCCCGCATCGCGTCCGGCCAAGTTGACCTGCACGACGACACGGCGCTTGCCATTCTCGCGGCTAATCTGGTTGAGCCCTTCGGTCAGCCGGATTTGAGCCACTTGAGCGAGCGGCACCTGACTTCGCGGACGGCCCTCAGCGGCCGGCAGCAACACCGGCAGCACCCGGATGTCGTCGAGGTTCGCACGGGTCGCGTCGGGCACGCGCACCGTCACGTCGAACCGGCGATCGCCTTCATAGACGAGGCCGGATTCGCGTCCGCCAAGGCCCGCCGCAACCGTGTCCGCCACGTCGCGGACCGTGAGTCCGAGGCGGGCGATGGCGGCGCGATCGAGCTTCACGTCGAGGGTCGGCGCACCACCCACCTGATCGGCCTTCACGCTGGCCGCGCCGGGGATGCCTTGCAGCACGCGAACCATTTCGTTCGCGGCCTGCGACATCTTATCGAGATCATCGCCATAGAGCTTGATCGCGACATCGCCGCGCACACCCGCGATCAGCTCGTTGAAGCGGAGCTGGATCGGCTGACTGACTTCATAGAGATTGCCGAGCTTCCCGCCCGCCGCCTTTTCGATCCGGGCAACGGCGTCCGCCTTCGTCTCGACACCCGCCGGCCACTGATCTTGCGGCTTGAGGATGACGAAGCCGTCCGACACGTTCGGCGGCATCGGATCGGTCGCGACTTCGGCGGTGCCGGTTTTGGAGAACATCGTCTCCACTTCCGGCAGGCGCTTCACCGCCGCTTCGACTTGGCGCTGCATAACGAGCGACTGTTCGAGGCTGACCGAGGGCACGCGCGTCGAGGCCATTGCGAGGTTCTTTTCGTCGAGCTGGGGGATAAACTCCGATCCCAGCAGGCCGAAGGCCGGGATGGCGGCCAGGAAGAAGGCGAGGCCGCCGAGGATGAACGGCCATGGCCGTGCAATCGCCTTGTCCAGCAGCGGCAGATAGCGTTCCTTGGACTTGCGGATCAGCCACACGTCCTTTTCCGCGACCTTGCCCCGGATCAGGATCGCGACCATCGCCGGAACGAGGGTAATCGCGAGCACGAACGCCGCGACCAGCGCGAGCATGATGGTGATGGCCATCGGCGAGAAGGTTTTGCCCTCGACGCCCGTGAAGGTCAGCAGCGGCGCGAAGGCCAAGAGAATGATCGCCTGCCCGAAGACGGTCGGCTTAATCATTTCCTGCGCCGCCCGCATCGTCTCTTCGAGACGTTCGCGGAGCGACAGCAACCGGCCTTCATGCTCTTGTCGATGCGCCAGTCTGGCGAGGCAGTTTTCGATGATGATGACTGCGCCATCGACGATCAAACCGAAGTCGAGCGCGCCCAGGCTCATCAGATTGCCGGGCACGTTAAAGGCGTTCATTCCCATCGCCATCATCAGGAATGAGAAGGGGATGACAAGAACGGCGATCAGCGCGGCGCGCCAATTGCCGAGCAGCAGGAAGAGCGATGCCGCGACGAGGATCGCGCCTTCGGTCAGGTTGCGCTGGACTGTCGCCACCGTGGCGCTGACCAGCTTGGCACGGTCGAGCACCACTTTGACTTCGATGCCGGGTGGCAGGGTTTTGGCGACCTGATCGAGCTTGGCGGATGACTGTTCGGCAACCACCCGGCTGTTCTGGCCGATCAGCATCAGAACGGTGCCGATGACGGCTTCGTTGCCGTTCATGCTGCCGGCGCCGGTGCGCAGATCGCCCCCGATTTTCACATTGGCAATCTGGCCGATCGTGATCGGCACGCCGCCCCGCGTTGCCGCGACGGCGTTCCGGATCTCGTCGACCGTGCGGACGCGGGAATCGACGCGGACGAGATAGGCTTCGCCGCCCCGGTTATAGTAGTTCGCGCCGACCGCGAGGTTGGCGTTTTCGAGCGCCTGGCCCAGCTCGCTATAGGAAATGCCGAAACTGGCGAGCTTCGTGGGATCGGGCTCGACGACGAATGTCTTGGCATAGCCGCCGATCGAGTCGACGCCGGCAACGCCGCCCACCGAGCGGAGCTGCGGGCTGATGATCCAATCTTGGACCGTCCGGAGGTAGCCGGCCTTGGAAACCGGATCGCTCAGGCGGTCGCCTTCGGGGGTGAGATAGCTGCCATCGGGCTGCCATCCGGGTTGCCCGGCGACCTTCTTGGCGCCGCGGCCGTCGGGGTTGGCATAGCCAACGGTATACATGACGATTTCGCCCAAGCCGGTCGTGACCGGCCCGACCTGCGGCTGCACGCCTTCGGGCAGCTTCTCGGCTGCCTGTCGCAACCGTTCACCGACCTGTTGGCGTGCAAAATAGAGGTCGGTTTTGTCGGTGAAGATCGCCGTGACCTGGCTGAAACCATTGCGCGAGATCGAGCGTGTGGTTTCGAGGCCGGGAATGCCGGCGAGCGAAATTTCGACCGGATAGGTAACGAGCTTTTCAATTTCGACCGGCGACAGGCGCGGGTCGATCGTGTTGATTTGGACCTGTTTGTTGGTGATGTCCGGCACGGCGTCGATCGGCAGCTTGGAGAGCTGCCAGACGCCGAGGCCGGCGATGACGAGGAATAGCGCTAGGACCGTCCAGCGAGCGCGGACGGAGAGCGCCATGAGATTGGCGATCATGCTCTATTCCTCCTCGCCCGCGCCCTTGCCGATCTCGGCTTTGAGCAAGAAGGCGTTGCGGGTGGCGATTTGGCTGCCCGCCGACAGGCCCCGGATGATTTCGACGCGACCATTGCTGCGCTGGCCGATCGTCACCGTCTGCGCCCGGAAACCCTGCGCCGTGCGGAGGAACACTACGTCACGGCCTTCAAGCGATTGCAGCGCCTCTTCGGGCACGACGATCGCATTCGAGCTGTCGCCACGGCTCGGCAACAAGCGGACACGCACCGCGAGTCCCGGTTGCAGCGTGCCGGACACATCCAGCACCGCCGTCGCCGAGCGCGTCTCGCTCGCGAGGCCCGGCGTGACGGCGCGGACGCGCGCGTCCATCGTCCGACCGTCCGGCAGCTCGATAATGGCCTTGTCACCCGGTGATAGGCGCTGTGCGTCCGTTGGCCCGACAGCCGCCTCAATCTGCACCTTGGAGGCGTCAGCCACCCGCATCAGTTCGGTCTCGGGCTGAACGAACGCGCCCAGGCTGACACTGGCGGCCGTCACACGCCCTGAAATCGGGCTCGATACGACAACGCCGCGCCCATCGGACGTGACCCGTGCCGCGCCGGCAGATACGCTTGCGCGCCGCGCTTCGGCGGCGGCGGCGGCGGCATCGGCCTCAGCCTGTTCCAGCTCGACCCGCGCCGATACCTTTTGCCGGAAGAGATATTGTTCACGGGCGAGCGCCTTTTGCGCCTGCACCGCCTTAGCCGCCGCAGCAGTGCGATCGGCGGCAATCTGCGCCGCGTCCCGGCTTTCGACGATCGCCAGCGTCTCGCCAGCCCGAACCGGATCGCCGAGCCGCTTCATCAGCCGCGTCACCGCGCCCGCAGCGCGGGCCGTGACGATCGCCTCGCCTTGCGGCGATGCGCTCACCGTCGCCTGTGCCACGATCTCGGCACCGAGGCCGCCGGCTTGGATCGTCTCTGTCGAAATGCCGGCCTGCGTGATCGCTTGAGCGTTCATCGCGACCGCATCGGGCGTCTTCTCTTCCTTTGCCGGGGCGGCAGCGTTCCCGGCCGCCGCTTCCGTCGCGGGCTTGTCGGCGGTGCATTTGGCGACGGCGAAGCCGCCCAGCGCTGCTACGAGGGCGATGGCGCCAGCGCCGCCCAGCAGTCGCCGCTTCTGATTAGCGTCCTGATCGATCATCGGTTGTCTCCGGAAACGAGGGGGGCCGGCGTGGTGAGCCGGTCGAGCCGAGCCTGTGCGTCGTGGTAGGCGGCGAGCGCATCGACGTAGGTCTGGCGGGTCTGTGAAAGGGTCCGCTCGGCATCGAGCAGCGCGATTTGGTCGAACTTGCCTTGGGCCCAGCCAATCCGCGCGATGCGGGCGGCTTCCTGTGCTGCGGCAAGCCCGGGCCCGCCGGCCGCCCGCGCGGTCGCGGCGGCGTTTGCCACTTCGGCTTGAGCGCTGGCGATGGCCTGGCGTGTGTCGATCACGGCGAGGTTGCGTTGTGCAACCGCGACCGTCTGTTCCGATCGGGACTGTGCCACGAAGGCGCTGCCGTTATTGAACAGCGGGATCGGGATCGAAATGCCGACGACGGCGGCCGTGTCGCCCGTCGCCTGCAAGCGGCGGGCGAAGGTGCTGACCGTGAGGTCCGGCACCCTCAGCGACTTCGCGACGCGCACTTGCGCGTCCGCCGTTCGCACGTCGGCTTCGGCCGCCGCGAGCGTCAGGGTGCCTTCTACCTCGATCGGTCGCGGTGGGCCGTAACCGTCGACCCGATCGAACCATGCTTGGTCGAGCGGGCCGGTGACAGGCGCGTTGAGCAGCGTGGCCAGATTGGTGCGTGCGGCCTGCGCCTGGCGAGCGGCGCTTTCCGCTGCCACTTGTGCGTTGATCCGCAACACGTCGGCGCGCTGCTGTTCGATCGGGCCAACATCCCCCGCCGTGACCCGCTCCCGCGAGGCGCGGAAGGCATTGGCCGCAATGCTGGCTTGTTCGGCCAGCACGTCGGCCCGCCGCTCGGCTGCGGCGGCCTCGATGTAGAGTTGAATGATCCGGAGCCGCAGATCGGCGCGCGCGATTTCCGCCTGAATCTGCGCCCGTGTCAGGCGCGCGGTGGCGAGCGCGACCCGCGCCGGCCGCTTGCCGCCAAGTTCGAGCGGGAGAGCGACGCCGACTGTCGTTTCGGAGCTGCGCAGCCCCTTATAGACGCCCGAGCCGGCGATGTTCTCGACTTGCGACTGTAGCTCAGGATTGGGCCGCAACCCGGCCACCCGGCGGGCGGCCGTGGCAGCGTCGACCCCGGCAGTGGCCGCCGCGACGGACGGCAGGCTAGTCGGGGCGGCCGAAGGCCCGCCAAGCGGGCGCGTTGTGCTGCTGATATTTGCAGCACTTGGAGAAGGCGACATGCCGCCAGCGGCAAGCGCGCTGTCGAGCGTGAAGATGGGCGCTGTCTGTGACGCCGCGCTCGCCGCCGGGAGACCCGGCGACGGCGCCGTCTGCGCCCCGGCCGCTTCGGCCAAGGACGCCGCGGCCAGCACGGCCGCGATGATTCGATACATGAAGGATGGCTCCTGACAATTCCAAGGGCGCCGCAGACGTGCGGCTAGAGTGGAATTGTCAGGCTATCGGAGGACGAAGAGCCGGGTCGGCTGTGGCCAGCGGCACGAACGGGAGGCTGCGAAGCGGCAGCGATACGGCCGTGTGGAATCCCGTCACCACAACCGCTTCGGACACGCGATCGCACACCTGATGGCCGTGACAGCCACCATGATGATGAGGATAGCCTTTCTCGGCATCCTTGGGCACCTGATCGGCATCGCCGCTGCTATGGCCCATGCTGGCCGCAGTGCTGGTGTCGATGCAGGCGACCGGCTCCGCCGCGTGCGCGATCGCTCCGCCCGTCAAAGACAGGCTGACGAAAATCGCAGCAAGCATGAGGAATAGGCGGCGCATCACTTAGAGACCTAGCACAACGATGTTCGGTGACGAAGAAAACAATCGACTCGGATGAGAAGATTTCGCCCGGCAAAGGTTTCTGCCGGCGCGCATGTTGATCCCTTGGTGTGAAAAGCAGGTTTCACGGTCATCGTGGCTCACCGTAACACGTCGGGCGAAACGGGACGGGCATCACGCCAAGCCGGAATGGCTTCGGCCAGAACCCGCCACGCCGATCGAAGGAATATCAGGGCGATCACGCCCCCGACCACGATGTCCGGCCAAGCCGTGTCAGTGAAGGCCACCAGGCCGGCGGCAATCAAGACGCCAATATTTGAAGCGACATCGTTGCGCGAACACTCGAATGTGCTCGACATATTCACATTTTCGGACCGGAACTGCCACAGCAGGGCAAGGCAACTGAGGTTTGCGACGAGCGCGATCCCGCCGAAAACGAGCATCAACGTCGAGGAAGGCGGCACGCCATTAACGATCTTGTTGGCGATCTCGAACAGCACAGCGACGCCGAAGGCGAGAATGATCCCACCCTTGGCGAGCGCCGCTCCTGCTTCCCAGCGCGGGCCACGGGTCAGGGCGTAAAGGCTGATCGCATAGACGACGGCATCGCCGAGCATGTCGACCGAATCTGCCATGAGCGCGGACGATTGCGCGATCAGACCTCCGCCAAACTCAGCGACGAACATGACGAAGTTGATCGCCATGACGATGAGCAGCACACGGCGCTGATCGGCCTTTCGGCCGAGCTGGGCGATCGTGTCGCCTTTTCGTGAGCAGCAATCGTCCGACAAGACAGCCTCGATTCGCGTGACGGACACCTTATATGAACCCTCATCCCACTAGAGGGTCAAGCGCGAAGAGGCGGGTATGAAAATCGGCGAAATAGCGAGCCGGATCGGGCTGAAAATCGAGACGATCCGATTTTATGAAGCCGAGGGCTTGATAGCGCCTCCGGATCGAACGGGCGGAAACTACCGCATCTACAATCGGGGGCACCTCGATCGGCTATCCTTCATAAAGCGCTCGCGCGACCTTGGGTTCACGCTCGACCAGGTGAAGGAGCTGCTGCGGCTCGCCGACAATCGCGATGGCTCTTGCGCCGAGGTCGACGTGATCGCCGGGCATCACGTCGCCGAGATCGATCGCAAGCTGGCGGACCTCACAGCACTCCGCACCGAGCTGGTCCGCAGCTTGCAGTGCTGTGAGGGATCGACGATCGCGGAATGTCGGATCATCGAAGCGCTGTCGCCGATCGGCCCGGCCGCCGGAACTGCTTGATGATTTTGCGGGTTCCGAGGTTTTGGAGGAACAGACATGGCTAGCGCCCCGCCCGACCCGCATCCTGACTCGCCGCCGACCGGGCCTAGCGAGGCACCCGATCAGCTCTCGCCGCAGCCTGATAATGACGGTCGAGAGAGCGTCGAGGACGTGCCGGAAGAATAACGGCCGTTAGGAGGCCACGCCCGCCAGCTTGCGCGGCCGACCACCCTTTCGCCCGTTGGCACGGGACGCGGCCACTTTGGCGGCGGTCCGCGCCTTGCCGCCTTCGGCGCCAAGCTGGCGGGCCATCCACTTCTTGGAGCCCAGCACCCCTTGCAGGAGGCCGGGGACAGAGAGATCAGCGTCGAGCTTCGGCCAATGCAGCCCCAAGCCCGCAGGGCTGATTTCGATTTCGGCCAGGCTGTCCGGCGAGGCGTCGGCCAGCCCTTCGGCAAGGCCCGCAGGAAAGGTCAGCTCGACCCCGGTGTTTAGAGCGACGACCACACGGGCGCGGCGACGATCGTAACGCGCCGACACCGCATGACCCGCCTCGCGAAGCGCACCCATCCGCTTTTCGGCCAGCGCCATTTCGCGCTCAGTAATTGCCATGAATCGTCCTCCATTCCTCGCAGAGCGCGCCGATCGCCGCCGCCAGCGCCTCCACGATCCGGTTCAGGTCCGTCAGCCGGAACCCGTAGCTTTCGCGCAGCTCCGGCGGTCCGCCGGGGCATCGCAGATTGAAGATCGCCTCTCCTTGCGCGCCCTTAACATGGACGTGCGCGGGTTTATGGTCGTTCGGCCAGATCACGACGCGCAGGCCGTCTATGCGCATCACGGTTGGCATTGTCCGACCATATCAGAAACCCAACCGCTAGGGAATAGTTGCACGATTACAGTGTGACCCCGAGACGTTGAAGAACCGCCACCATCGCGAAATAGAGCAGGACGGTCAGCGCGCATCCCGCCAGCAGGGCAGGCCAGAAGGTGACGCCGTGGCGCAGCAGCCACGGGATGAGCAGGAAGAGCGGCAGCGAGGGCAGCACGAACCAGAACGTGGCTTGCGAGTGCGCCGCCATGTTGGTGGCGTCGGGCCGATCATGCCAAAGCCACATCATCCCCAACACCGAGACGAGCGGAAGGGAAGCGATCAGCGCGCCGAACCCCGGATAGCGCTTGGCCAGCTCCGATGCGGCGGCGATCAGAATCCCCGAAATGATGGCTTTGGCCGCCAGAAAATACATAGGTGCCCCGCTTTCAGGCCGTGGTTCGCCTCGCCCTTATCGGCGCAGGCAGGCGACGATGGCGGCGATCACCGCCGCTGTCTCAGCGACATCGCGCACCCGGATCGTTTCCATCCCAATCTGAGCGGCGGGATAGTCGTTTCCGCCGGGATAGATCGCGTCGCCGATGAACAGCATATCAGCCAAGGCTATGCCGCTTTCGGCGCTCAGGCGCTTGAGGCCATAACCCTTGTCGACGCCTGCACGGGTTACGTCGATCGATGTCGTGCCGCCCAGGTTGATCGCCATGCCCGGCAGCGCTGACCGGAGCGTTGCTTGCAGGCCAGTTCGCTTGGATCGATCCGCGTCCCACGCTTCTTTCTCTTTCAGCGGCGCCGCCTGCCCCAAGCCGGAAAAGGTTATCTGGCTGCCCCGATCCTCGATCCGCTCGCCCCATGTTCGCTCGTCCGCCAATCCGGCCTCCCCCAATGCCCGGTCAAACGCCGATCGGATCGCCGTGCGTTCGGCGTCGTCGAAAAGCTCGGCATAGATCGCCCGCCACTCATCATTGATGAAGCGATAGAGCTTGGTGCCGGTCGTGGGCATCAGCCAGAGGCGATCGCGGGCCGCGTCGGCCGGCAGCCGTGAAGCGATCTGTTTGGCAAACTGCGGCCAGTCGCCACCCGAGATAATTGCCACATCAGCCACGGCGAGCAGCCGCGCCAGTGTCGCCGCCATATCGTCGGACAACGGCCGCTTGCTTTCGGCCAGCGTGCCGTCGAGATCGAACGCAATCAGCCTCTTCATTCCATTGTCCTCTCTTGGCGTTCGCCCTGATCCGGGGCGTTTAAACGCCCTGTGTTCGGGCAAAGCAGACCCGAGGGCGATCCAGCGCGCTCGCGTTCAACATGCTTAACGGCTTCTTAATTAAACTTCGTTAAGATTGTCCACGAACTCCAGGGCGCGAGCGATGGGCATAGGGACGGCCGATGTGATGGCGCTCAGAAGCGCGATCCTCCAGCGCAATACTGCGCTTCGCGATGTCGCGGCCCCTTCCCCTGCAACCAACAGTCCGGGCCTTGAGGGGGTCAGCGCCCCAAAAGGTAGTTTTGCATCCGCGTTCCAAGGCGCGCTGCAAAAGGTAAATACGCTCCAAGAACAGGAGGACGTTGCCACGGAAGCCTACGAGCGTGGCGAAATCACCGACATCGCGACGGTCGCGATCATTCAGCAGCGCGCCTCCATCAGCTTCGAGGCCACCCTTCAAGTGCGCAACAAACTGATGTCCGCCTATAAGGACATCATGAACATGCCGGTTTGACCGCGATCGGAAGAATTATACGATTGATGGGAGAGCGGAGCCCAGCCTTGAGACAGTTCGGATAAACACCAGCTCTGCGATCAGTTCGACCAGCGTTTGCGCGACGATGATCGCGGGCAGCAGCGGCACCGCTCCCGGCACCGCCAAGGCGAGCGGTAGGACGACCAGCGAATTGCGTGTCGCCGCGCTGAACGCCAGCGCCCGCCCCGCCTCCGCGTCCAGCTTTGCGGCACGCGCGGCGACCCAACCAACCAGCGGCGCTATGATGGCGAAGGCGATATAGATCGGCACGACGCGCAGCGCCGCGCCGATAGCCTGCCCGAGCTGGGGGACGACGGCCGCGATGACGATCAGCAGGACGACAGCCGTCGCCGGCACAGGCAACAGGCCCAGCGCGGCCGAGGCGCGCGCGCCCGTCGCCGATCGCCGCGCCCACAGTTGAACAAGGACCGCCAGCGCGAGCGGGATCGCTATCAGCCACAGGAACGCGTGCAGGAAAGGACCGGCTTGCACGAGGTCCGAGGCTGCCGTGCCGAGGAACAGTCGGAGGTAGATCGGCAACAGCAGCATTTGGACGACCAGCAGAGCGGGCGTGGAAGCCAGTAGCAGCTTGGCGTCGGCGCGGCCGAGATGGGCGAACGTCACCACATAGTCGATACAGGGGCAGAGCAGCACAAGCAGGACGCCGAGGCGGATCATCGGATCGTTCGGCACGAATTGGACGAGGACCGCCACCAGCAGCGGCACGGCGACGAAGTTGACCGCGAGCAGCGCGCCGAGGAAGCGGAGTCGACCAAAGCCGCGGCCCAGCTCCGCAAGCGGCACTTGCAGGAAGGTGACGAACAGCATCAAAACCAGCGCCGGGTTGATTGCCGCTTCCCATGAGGCCGAGCCAGAAACCGCGAGCGCGATCAGAGCGCCCGCGATAACCGCTGCAAAATAGATCGCGACCTGGCTTCCTTCGAGCCGATCGCGCAGCGTGCGACTATCAGGCGTCATCGAGAACCACCCACTCCTTTACCTGCCCTCGCATTTTGGGAGACCCGCTTCCGAAGGCCAATTGAAGTCCGCTTGTTGAGCTAGGCTTTTTTAAGTTGCTTGTGGAGCTTTATTAGCCATGCGTGGTATATAGGCTAGGATGGGCACACCCAAACGAGCCAAGGCCGCAGACGCCGCCCCGATCGCCGCGAAGATCGCGCGGGTGTATTTGCGCGTCAGCACCGATGACCAAGACCTGGCCCGCCAAGAGCAGATCGCAGAGACGGCACGGGCCCAAGGCTTCTACGTCGCCGGCATCTACCGCGAGAAGGCATCGGGTGCGCGCGCCGATCGGCCCGAGCTTCAGCGGATGATTGGAGACCTTCAGGCCGGCGAAGTGGTGATCGCGGAGAAGATCGACCGCATCAGCCGCTTGCCGCTTTCCGAAGCAGAGCAGCTTGTCGCGACCATCAAGGACCGGGGCGCGAAGCTGGCCGTCCCCGGTGTCATCGACCTGTCTGAGCTGGCGGCCAGTTCCACGGGCGTTGCCAAGATCGTGATCGAGGCGATGCAGGACATGCTTTTGCGCGTCGCGCTACAGACCGCCCGCGACGACTATGAGGACCGTCGCGAGCGGCAGCGGCAGGGCATTGAGATCGCCAAGAGGGAAGGGCGCTATAGCGGCCGTCGAGCCGACAAGGCGAAGCACCGGCAGATCGTCGCGTTGCGGCAGGGCGGCAAGAGCATTGCCGCGACGGCCGAGCTGGCCAATTGCAGCGTCGCCCAGGTGAAAAGGGTTATGGCCTTGGAGAAGGCCCGGACCGGAGGGAACGACCATGTTCCTGCTTAACGTCAGCAAGATATTCGGCCACGGGCTGTTGAGTTGGATGCTTGGCGTGATCCGCTTCGCTTTCTCGCTGGGAACCGTGTTCGGCTTCCTTGGCGTCCCGATCTTCCTGTTGAAATGGTATGTCCTCAGCCGACCTTCGGCGATCGGCGAGGCCGGAATCAGCCTCGCTTTCGCGTTCGGTTGTTTTGTCGTCAATGTCGCGATCGCCACCGTGCAGCGTAAGTTGCGAGAAGCCCTCAATCGGTCCCTTGCGGGCCCGGAGGTAAGGGGGAGGGGGGCGGAGGCCGCGATGTCCGACGTGCCGCCGCCGGCCGCTTACAGGCGGCCCGCCAACGACGAAGGCGCTGGCGCCGGATGGCGTTAGAGCCGATCCGGATCACGCACCCGGTCGACCCCGACCGGGCCGAAGTCGAGCAGCGCGTTGTGTGCGCTGCCGAACGCGATCCCGAGCCGTTCTTTGTCGCCTATCGCCAGCACGCGGAATCGTTCGATGGGCGCTATGTCTGCGCCGACCTCATGAAAGAGATCATCCCCGAATATTCGGCCTCGCCGATTGCGCGGGGCCGTTACAACAACGCCGTCCATAATACGGCTGCGGTGCTGGCGTCCGAGCAGTTTCGGCGCACGTTGGCCGACGAGCGCGATCCGACGCGCCGGCTTGCGCTTTTCGTCACCGGCTCCCCCGGATCGGGCAAGACTTCGCTTATCATGTCGGCGGGCCTGCCTCCCGACGCGCGAGTGCTCTACGAGGGCCAGCTTCTCGACCCATCGAGCCGCGCCAAGATCGCGGGCGCGCTCGATCGGGGGCTTACCGTGTCGATCGCGGCTGTGCTGCCGCGTATCGAGGACGCTTTTGAAAACACGCTCAGGCGGTTCGAGCGGGTAGGGCGTGGCGCGTCGATCGCGACCATGGCCCGCATTCAAGATGGAACGCCCGCTGGGCTTGAGGCGATTCACGCGGAATTTGGCGACCGGGTGGAGATTGAGATCCACGATATTCGCGACCGGACAAACCCGCGTTCTTATGATATAAGGGACGGGCTCAAACACTGGCAGGAGGAACTAAGCCGTGGATCGACCGAGCAGAGACTATTCGACCAGCTCCACCGGATCAGGCGAGAGGGCCGAGGAAGCGACGACTTCGAGCGCCAGGCCCGAGGCCAGCCAATCGCGGCGCGCGAGCAAGGCGTGGCACGCGAGCCTGACGGCAGCGGCGAAGCGCCTGGCGACGAACCCCGACGAACTGGCGAAGATCGAAGCCCGCAACTTCTAAGGGGCCTCTACGCCCCTACGGCCGCCCCGAAGCCGGCGGCCGAGGCCCCGGCGGATGACGGCACCTATACCGGCCCGATCGTCGCCGTGGACGCCAAGACCGCCACGCAGCTCGTGGACGGCAAGCAGATCAGCCATCAGCTCCGTTTTCTGACCGGCAGCACAGCCGACCTGGCCGAAGGCCGAAACCTCACCATCAGCTATCGCGGCGGGATCGGCAAAGTGACCGATCCCCGGAAGCAGACCCAGGGGCGCACCCGCTAGACCGTGCTCGAGGAAATTCCTCGAGCATAGGTGAAGGCGACTATGCGCGATCGCGGGCCCGCGATCGATCCAAGGCTCTGCAGCATAGTCGCAACCGACTATGCGTGCCGGCGGCCGACATAGGCGCGGCCGACTATGGTGGACGCAACGGAGAGCTGACCGGCTATAGCGTCCGTGGGTGGCAGCGATGGGATGTGACAGCTTCCGTCGCTAATCCTGCTGCCCGAAGGAGGTGTATTCGATTTGACAGCATATGAAGCCGTGCAATTGACGATCGCAGCGTTCGCGCTTGTGGTCGCAATTGTGAAGCTGGGTCAGCGGAAAACCTGACCTAGCGGGGCGGGCGTCTGACAGGGCGCCCGCCCCATCTATCGAGCCCAAAAAGGTTTGAGCCCGCCGCGTGACAGCGCGACGGGCTCAGGTAGGTGCATCGACCGACGCCGATGAAGCCGACCCCTATATAGCGCCTTCAACGTTAATATCCAATGGCCGCCTGCCGGCTGTCGATCGTCGGGGCGAAAAGCGGGGCCGAGGTTGCCCCCGGCCCCGGCCCGCTCGGTGCGACCCGAGGGCTTAGCGCCGCCAAGGTTGGATAATGAGGTCTTTCGTCACTTCCACGTTGAACCGATAGCCTGGCCGGATTTCCAGCGTCGGTTGGATACGAAGGTTTCGCTGCATGAGCTGCGTGCCGACCTGGCCGAGCTGTTGCCCGACCGCACCGGCTGCCGTTTGCCCCACGTCGGGGTTTGTGAGGATGCTGCTATTGCGGGGCTGGGAAACCTGAATCCCCGCCGAGAACAACGACAACATCAGAGCGCTGCCGAAGATTTTGCCATAGTGATTGTTCACTTGGTCGCGGAAGCCGGCGTAGCCGCCCTGATCCGCCCCCGGCATCATGTCGAGATCGAGCGACGAGGCATCGGGGAAGATGACCCGCTTCCAGACCACCAGCACGCGGTTTTGGCCCATCGTGACCGAATTGTCATAGGTGCCGACGAGCTTGGACCCTTGGGGGATCAGCAGATAACGACCCGTCTTGGTGTCATAGACATTCTCGGAGACCTGGCCGAGAATCTGGCCCGGCAGATCGGAGTTGATGCCGCCGATCATTACCGCCGGAATCACTGTGCCGGCCTTCATTTCATAGGGCGAGACGACGGCCGTTCGCATCGCTGGCGAATAGTTGCTCTCTTGCGACCGCCGCGTGAGGAAGTCGCGCTTTGCATCCTGCCCGTTGAATTGAGAATCGTTGTCGGCCGGGAGGCCACCAGCAGCCGCGGCCGATCTCGGCGCAGCTCCGCCGGGGATGCCGCCGAAGGCGGCCAGCGTTGCTGGATCAAGGCCCGCCGGTGCGGGCGCTGCTCCTGTTCCGGCGGGGGCCCCGCTGGTGCGCTGCGAAGCAAGCTGCACGCCCGTAGGCGCGTTCAGCGCCGACATGAACGCGCCTTCGCGCGCCTGCGCCACTTGGAGTCGCTGTTGATTATAGCGCGCCCAATCCTGCTCATAGGGATTGGGCGGTCGCTGGCGCACGACAACCTGTTGCGGCGCACCGGGAGCCCCGGCTGCCCCTGTCGTCGGGTCGATCGTCGGGCCGACGACGGCCGGCGGGATCACGCCTGACTCCGGAGCATCAGCGAGCTGCGGGGGCGAGCTGGACGCCACCGGCCCCTTGTTGCCGCTGTCGTCTGCCATGCCCGTCGCCATGTTCGATCGCGAGCGCTGCGAAGCCGTATAGACCAGCAACAGCAGGACCGCGCACGCGATCCCGATGACGATGAACAGCGGAATGCGGTTGAGGCGGCGAACCCCTGCCCCGCGCGCTGGCGGGCGCGCCAGCAGGTCCGGCGAGTCGTCGGGATTGTCGATCACAGGAGGCGGGCTCATAGGGTTCCCCTCATTGTCAGGGCCGAGGCGGGCAGCAGGCCGCCCCGCCCGTCACGATAGAACAGGCGCGCGCCTTCCACCCCGTCGAGCTGGACGCGCACGACGACGTGCCGCTCGAATATCGGGGTGACGAGGTAACGCACCACATGGGCGTCAGGCGACGCAGCGAGGCTTGTGGCGAGGCCGTAGCCCATCCGGCGCAGATCGGCCGTCAGGGCAGCCGTCACGCCGTTGTCGGCCTGCCGGCGAGATACTGGCAGCACGAGCAAGGTCGACGTGGCGGGCGGGGCTTCCTCGCCCAGCCATTCCGCGATCGCCGCCGCGATCGAGCTGGCGTCGGATACGGCAGCCGGCGACACCCAGGACCGATCGGAACGGGGCGTCGCGCAACCGGCGAGCGCGACACAACCCGCCAGCGCCAGGACGCGAAGCGGGCGGCTCATCATTGCCGCCCGTTGCGGGTGATTTCCACCTTCACCTGGCGGCGCCCGACGCCGCTCAGGAGGGCCGCTCGATCCAGCACCTTGTCGGCAACGTAGCGGTCGCCGACCAAGCGATAGTTGACGAGCTGATCCTTGCCGTCGGCGCCGATCGCCACCAGCGCCGGGGCCTCGCTCGATACCATCGCGGCCGGGAACTGGACGTAGGTTTTCGAGCCGTCGTTATAGACCCGCAGCGGACGCCAGCGTGGTTTGTCGCCGCTGATCCGATAGCCGAAGTCCAACGCGGCGACATTCTGGCCGGTGTCCATCACGGTCGCTTGTTGCTCAGCCTGGCGTGCCGCTCGATAGGCGGCCCATTCGGCTTGCGCGTCTTCCGGATAGTTGAACGCGATCCGGGGCATCCAGTCCTTTTGCCGGCTCACCAGCGTCAGGACATACACGCGCCGATCAGTGGTGATGATCGCGTTCGTTCGCAGCGCCGCGTCGGTGGGCTTCACGATGACGTGCGTCGTGGCCCCCTGCCCTTGCCCGCTCGTCGCGGGCGAGAGTTTCCAACGCACCGCGTCGCCGACATTGATGTCGTTGACCGTCTCGCCGGGTTGCAGGGTGATGTCGCAGACGTAAAGCGGCGCGCAAACGACAGTGGGGAGCGTCGATCCGAAGGTGAACATCACCGCACCCTCATTGCCGCGTGCTGGCATGTCGGCGTTGCCGGTCCACGAGTCCGACAGCTCGACCGAGCGGCGCTCCCGAGGCGTGAGCGTCGCGTTGCGCCGCGACATAAGATTGACCGGCGGCGGCGCATAGCGTGGTGCAATATCGGGCTGATCGGCGATCGGCGGACCCGCCGGCACCCCCGCGCCCGCCGGGGGCAGCGTCGCCGGCTCGATCGCCGGCACTATCGGACCAGGCGCAACAGGACCGGGGGCAGTCTGAGCGAGGGAGGTTGAGCTGGCCGCCAGTGCCAGCGCCGAGACGAGAACGAGTTGTTTCATAACCAAGACCCCTCTTAGACGCGCTGCGACCAGCTAACGGAGTTGACGAAGACCCCCATCGGATTGACCAGCACCTGGCGTTCATCCGTGGGCGGCGTGACGGTGATGCCGACGACAGCCTGCCAATTGGTGCGGCTCGATACGTTGCCGTCCCGGCCGCGCACTTCCTCGCGCCATTCGACGCGCCAGCTATCGTTGGAGATCGGCAGCACGGATTCGACCTGGACCGTCACGCTTTCGCTGGCAGCCCGCACGAACGGATCGTTGGCCTTGTGATAATCGGTCAGCGTTTGGAAAGCCGGCCCGCGCCGGTTGACCATTGCATAGCCTTGGTCGATCGACTGGCGTTCGGCCGCCGCGTCGAGATAGACGCTGCGAATATTCGTGATCCAGCGTGCGAGCTGGGCCCGGACAATCCGCGCATCAGGCCGGGCCGCCCGATCGGCGATCGCGACCGGCACGGCATCCCCGAGCCCGTTTACTTCCACGATGTAGGGAACGACCTTGTTCTGGCCCCGATCATAAGCAAGACCGCCGACCGCAAGGGCGGCGATCCCCGCCAGGCAGAAGGTCGCGAGACGCCATTTGCGCTCACGCGAAATATAGCTTCCGTAACGCTCGTTCCATTCGCGGCGGGTGTCGAGATAGACGTTCCGGTCAACCGGCCCGCCCTGCCCTTTCGGTCGCTTCATGGCTTATATCCCATCTTGAAACACACGGTTGATCCGAGACGGCCCCGCCGGGGGTCGCCGTTATGCTGCGCTGATTGTGTTGTTGCTTCCTTCGGCGGTGCTGGCCGCAGCGGGGGCCGGCGTCGGCGCTTCACGCGCCGACCGCATTTCGGCCGCTTGGGTTCGCATTCGATCGCCCATGCGTCCGCCCATCGAGCCGTAGGGCGCTCGCCCACCGAGACGGGCCCCCACGTCTTGCACGGCCGCGCCGGCAAGGTTGCGCCCTGTATTGCCGGCGAGGTTCATAAATCGACCCATCGCCGACTGAGGGGCTGTGCCCTGCCCTTGCGCGGTGGCGAGCTGTTCGCTCGCCAGCTTGCCAGCCCCGTGAGCTGCGGCGCCAGCGCCGACGACGCCAGCGGCGAACCCGGCCGCACCGCCGGCAACAGCCGCGCCCGCCGCGCTCAGCGCGCCGCCCCCGGTGAAGACAGAACCATTAATCATTGAGCCCACGAGGTCCGGAATGACCTTCGCGAGCGCCAGCATCACTACCGAAAAACCGACCATTACAAGAGCATCGTCGATCGTAGTGATGCCTTTGTTCGACCAATCGGCGAAGAGCGACGCTCCGACCCCCACGATGATTTGCAGCACCATGAGTTTCGCGCCGATTCCGACGACGCCCATGATGACTTTCATTGCGAGGTCGCGGGTCCACCGCGAGCCGCTAAAGCCCATGAACAGAACGCCCATCGAAACGATCGCGTAGCCTGACACAATCGTCAGGATCATGATGGCGCAGATGAGCGCGAAAGCCACGATCACCACGACGCCGCAGAGGGCAAAGCCGATGGCCTCGCCGGGACGAAGGGCGCTCATGTGTTCGAGGATCTTCGCGGCGATGTTCATACCCGCGCCAAATACGTCGGAGGGATGCAGGATCGCACCGCCTCCCGCAGCGGCCGAGGCTTGGCTACCGGCTTGTTGGAAGCTCGCCACGATCGCGCCGGCCCACGCGGGACCGAACGTGACGAGGGCGAGACCGAAGCCGATGAACATGATTTGATTGACGAGCAACGCAGCCCATTCGCCGAAATCGGCTTGGCGGAACGCCAGTCCCATCGCTGCCCAAGCGAACTCAATTATTACGAGCAGGCCGAAGAGCCGCAGCGCGAATCCGCGCAGCGTGCTTTCGATAGACTGGAATCGAGTGACGAATTGCTGCCCGATTTGATCCAGGGCCGGCGCTCCCCCCGCAGTCTGTGCGAGAGCGGGGGCAGCGTAGAGCAAGCCGATGCCAACCGCCGCGGCGGCAAGGTAACGCAAGCGCATCAGCCCCCCTATGGCCGCTTGTAGGACAGGCCGGCACCGCCACTCACCGGCTGTTCGACGTGCTTCATAGCCTTGGCGCTCGCGATAATGCGGAGCCCTTCTCGCGCATTGTCGCACTCGACGCCCCTCACCTTCCCTGCCGTGCAGGACGCGATGATCTCATTTGCCTCGTCCGCATGTGCGGCGAAGTATTCAGCGCTTCTAGAGGGCATCGCGTGGAAGGTACGCCAGACAACGCTAAGCGAGAACATTTCAAGAACCGCATGATGGCCGTTACCGCCGGAGGTCGCTAAGCCCCAGTTCTTCCCACATCCATGTAAAGTCATAGGTGCCCATCGGATCGGCGGTGCCCGATTTTGCCGCGCCATTTTCGATATATTTGAGCCAGTCGGCTACCTTTACCCGCCCCGCCTTTGTACAGGCCAGAACGCGTGGCGTCTTGTGGCTGAGGGCTGGGACCGGCTCATCGAGCGTTTTCGTATATTCACGGGTCAGCATATCGTGAACGATGCGCTCCATTTCATGCGGTGGAATATCCAGCGCCTCGTCCTGTGGCGTGCGGGCGGCATCGTCGGCCATAACCTGATCGAGCGTCCGGATTTCGGCCATAGGCGCGCTCACGCAATCACCAAGCCATTCGCCCATCTGGGTAATTGCTCGCTCCGCGCGGGCGGCACTGTTTACCTCGACGATCAGCTTGCGCCCTGCCAGTTCCACATTGGCAAAAACCGGCGTGCCGTCATCCATGGTCGTGACGAAGGCCCGCTTGCCTTTGGTCGCTTGCGGCTTCTTGTTCTTCGTCGCTGGTGCCAGCCAGTTCCAGAAACTGTCGCTGGCAGGTTCCAGCCATTGTGCCGCGTTCAGCCTTCGGATCAGGCTCTTGCCGACCACGCCTTTCGCCAGCGGAAAAACGATACGGTGGAACACCAGGTCATCGCCGTCGGCGTTGACCATATCCGGCGCGCTGCCGGGCATGGCCTTGCCCAGACAGTCGAGCAGCCACATGTTCGTGAACATCGGTCCCGATGCTCCCAGAAGCGCGTCCCGATCGGACGGGTCCAATTCCGCAGTGTCCTGAGTTTCGTCGGCAAGTCGGGAAAATGCCTCGACCACTCGCACGGCGCCCTCAGCGCTGAACGGCAACAGCGCTCCGGAAATGCCATGGCGCCCGTTCACGTCGACAACCCTTGCGGCGATCTTGTCCCAGTTGACCAGGGTCTGGGTTGCACCGTGTTCGCGCACCGTCACCGGAGCAACGTCGCGCAGCAGATCGCGCAAGGTCATCGACTGACCAGGCACGACTTCGCTGACCTCATAGAGCGACATGACCGTATCGCGTAACGCGCGCATATAGGCCTTGTTCGGCGCCTTTTCGTTCCAGCCCCGGCGCTTGAGATAGTCATCGACCAGATTGCGACCGTCGGGTTCCAGTTCCTGCGTAAGCAGATCTTCAAAGGCGCAGCCCCATAGCGGCCCTTGCCAGTGATCGCCAATTATCTCGAATATGGCGTCAGGCTCGAGTCCGGTCGCTTCGCTCGCCGGATCGAGATGCGCGGACAGCATTTCGGCCAATGCCTCATCCCATGGCGCGCGATCCGCATATTTCATCAGGCCGGAAAGATCGTGAGCCGATTTCGATCTGGACATTCAGATGGGCCTTTCCACGCCGAGGCGGCGCATTTCTCGATAGATGGTCGATCGGCCGATGCCGAGTTGTCGTGCTGCTTCTGTCGGCGAGATGCTCGCTTCGACCAGTTTGATGGCGGCATGTACCTTGGACATGTCGAGCGGCTGACGGCCGGGCAACTTGCCTTTGGCGCGCGCGGCGGCGATCCCATCCCTGGTTCGCTCGGAGATCAGTCTCCGCTCGAAATGGGCGATGGCCCCGAACACATGGAAGATGAGTTCGCCGGCGGCCGACGATGTGTCGATCTTTTCCTCAAGACTCAGGAGCGCGATGCCCTGGCCGCGTAGCGTCTCGACCGTGGTGAGCAATTCGGCGAGCGAGCGCCCAAGCCGATCGAGGCGGACCACCGCCAGCGTGTCGCCCTTGCGGGCATAGGCGATCAGTTCGGCCAGACCGGGCCGCTCCATGCTCTTGCCCGACATGACGTCGGTGAACACCTTGATCGGCTCTGTTGCAAAGATTGGCGGCAGTCACAGGTAGGCTGTCGCTCTGCGCCGATCAGGCGGCTGCTGCGAAATGGTGGTTGAGCATGTCCATGGCCTCCGTCAGTGCCGAGGGCCCAATGCCGAAAGCTCTCTCCACAAGGCGCACCTCTCCCCTGATGCCGGGCTGCAGGCACCAGGGACGAGCCTGTCCTTTGCGCAGGGCTCGCATGACTTCGAATCCCTTGATCGTGGCATAGGCCGTGGGGATCGATTTGAAACCGCGCACCGGCTTGATCAGCATCTTGAGCTTTCCGTGATCGGCCTCGATCACGTTATTGAGATACTTCACCTGCCGGTGGGCCGTTTCCTGGTCCAGCTTTCCTTCGCGCTTCAATTCGGTGATCGCTGCACCATAGCTCGGCGCTTTGTCAGTATTGAGCGTGGCCGGCTTTTCCCAGTGCTTCAGGCCTCGCAGGGCCTTGCCCAGGAACCGCTTCGCTGCCTTGGCGCTGCGGGTCGGCGACAGGTAGAAATCGATCGTGTCGCCCCGCTTGTCGACTGCCCGGTACAGGTAGGTCCACTTGCCCCGCACCTTGACGTAGGTTTCATCCAGGCGCCAGCTCGGATCAAAGCCACGCCGCCAGAACCAGCGCAGCCGCTTCTCCATCTCCGGGGCGTAGCGCTGGACCCAGCGATAGATCGTCGTATGGTCGACCGAAATGCCGCGTTCCGCCAGCATTTCCTCAAGGTCGCGATAGCTGATCGGATAGCGACAATACCAGCGCACCGCCCACAGGATCACATCACCCTGGAAATGGCGCCACTTGAAATCCGTCATCGCTCCATCCGTTCAATCTCCGCCAAGCATGCTCAAGCTTCACGATTTTTGCAACAGAGCCCACCGGTCTTTTCGCTTTTTCGGCCTGTTTGCGGCACGCCTGCACCGCCTCGCGGTTGCCATCGGCGAGCGGGGCCGCCGCGACGATCGATCCCCAGCTCTCCGGCGCGGCCGTCTGCATCAAACGTTGCCCCGCATCCCATGCCGACTTTTCGCCAAGCGCCCGCGTCGCCATGCGCTCGGGCCAAAGCCAGCTCGCCGGCATCATCCGCGCGATCGGACCGGCGAGCAGCGTATAGAGCAACAGCCCCACTACCAGACCGACGCCACCCACGATATACAGCCAACGGTTCTGCTCGTCACCCCGCCGCGCCGATGTGACCATATCGGACAAGTCGCGCGCTGCCCCTCTGAGCACCATGTCGGTTGCCTGCACCTGGGCGCGCAGCTCGTGGGTCGCCTCGGCGACAGAAGCGTTTAAACGACCTCCCATATTCTCCGGGGTGAGCCTCATGGCGGGGCTTTTTCGCACACCGTCGATCTGCTGCACCAGGATACCCAGCACCTTTTCGGTGCGCTCAAGCGTCGGCTCATAGTCGGGAATGTCGATGGACTCGCGCGCCGTGGTCAGCGCCTCGACCGCATGGCGCAGCAACGACACCTCGCGGCGCAACCGCTCGAACGCCAGCGCCGGGTCCTCGCCGTTTGCCGGTTCCTCGCGATACTCGTCCCGCTCGCTCATGTCCGCTCATCCTTGGTGAGCCACCCGAATATCGTCAGAAAATCCCGCACGGCGATAATCCGTGCGCCTTCGTAACGGCCCATCGACAGCAAATCCCGCTTGTCGCCGGTCACAAGATGATCGGCCCTGCCCGCGACGATCATCGCCAACAGAAAATTATCCCAAGGATCGGCGCAGGCCGTCACGCGCGGAAGGTCCGTCACCATCACGGCCACGTCGCGAAGCTCGTTGACAAGCCGCCCCGCCAGCGCCGGCGAAAGCCGCTCGCGGATTTTGGGATAGCGCGTCACCCGCGCCAGCTCGTCCAGTTGCTCTTGAGAAGTCAGCAGCGCGAACCGCCCTTCCCGCCAGAGCGTGACGATCTGCGCGGGCGGCGATCGGCTCGACAGCAGCGCGCTTATGAGGACATTGGTATCGACAACGACGCGCACGGGTCAGGCGGCGGGCTGACGCGCGGCGGCCACCGCCTCCCCAATCAGTGCGTCCAGCTCGTCGGGGTCCATATCCTCGAACTTGGCTCTCGCCTCGGTGATGGTTTGATCGAGAACACGCCATTTGACTGCCTCCTCGATGAAGCGGGAAAGATCGCCTTTCTTCATGCCGCGCTGCGCGAGAAAGCTACGCACCGCAATGTCGGTGTTTTTCGATACCGAAACGGTCCAGCGGGTCATATCGTTCATGGGTCGAATCTCTAGTTAAACGCATATCACCTTAGCATGATAGGCGCTTATCCGCAAAGCCATCATCGACTAAGGCCACGATCACGGCCAATCCCCAAATCCTGCGTCAACTGGCGGCCCAAATCGCCCCGCCCCATATCACGGCTACGGTTCATGCCGATCTCAAGCCCCAGTTCGCGCGCGCGACCGCGCAGGATCGATTCCACCTGCGGATCGCGCTCAAGACTTTTCGCCATGCCCGCCATTTCCCTGCCCGCCTTCTCGCGGCCCGTGATGTCGCCGGCGCGATACAGCCGGTCGCGGTCCTGGGAGAGCTGTTGCCAGCGTTCCACGAACCGATCGGCCCGCAAGTTCGGATCAGCCCGCACGCTCGCCTCTTGGCGTATCGCCTCGACCATCGGGCCGCTGTGCCCCGCCGCCGCCTCGCGCAACAAGGTGGGGTCGCGCTGCATCGCCGACGCCATATCACGCGAGGCGGACGGCCTGATCTGGTCCAGCGCCTCGATCGCGCGCTCGAGCGCGACTTTCTGATGTTCCAGCACTGGCCCGCCTGATACGCGCGCCTGCAACACCGCCTCGGCCGAACGCGAGGCCCGCTCGACCGCGCGCGTGAAAGCACGGTCCTGGCCCTGCTCGGCACGCGCAGGCGCTTCCTTCGCCGGCGTTGGTGCCGACGTGCGCTGGGGCAGTTTCAGCCCGTCGAACATGCCGCGCCGCGGCTGTCGCTCAGCCACGGCCTTGGCCTCGCCAGAAAGCCCGCGCCGCTCGGCAAAGGCCCGAACCTTGCCGTCGCGGTCCCGGAACATCGGATAGTCCGACGTCATATCCTTCGCCCGCGCGCGCGACAGCGTGCGGACAAGCCGGGACACGTCGGCGAAGTCGTCATGGCCGTAATGGAGCTGCACCTCGTCACGGTGCCGCGACAGCGCCACATAGGCCGAATGGCGGTCCATGCCGGGGGTGGCGAGGACGTGTGCGCGATCGACCGTCACGCCCTGCGATTTGTGGATGGTAGCGGCATAGCCATGATCAACATGGGCATAGTCCTTCAGGTCGAACGCGACTTGACGGCCATCGTCCAGCTTCACCGCCATGCGCTCGGGGCTGACCCGCTCGACCTGCCCCAGCGTGCCGTTCTTTACCCCTAGCCCGCGCTCGTTTTTCAGGAACATGATGCGGTCGCCGGTCGCGAACTCCCGCACGCCGCGATCGGCCGACACGCGCACGTCCGCCCCCAGCTCGCCGGCGTCGCGCAGCCGATCGCGCGCCGCCAGGTTCAGGTCGCGCACCTCGGCATTGGTGTGGGTGAGGATGATCCGCGTCTTGTCGGGATCAGCGACGCGCTGCGCGTCCCAGCGGTCCACAAGGTCGCTGTGGGCCTGCTCGCGCGTCTCAGCCGCGTGGACCATGCCGTGCGCCTCATAGGCATGGACAGCCTCGCCGGTCCGGCCCGTCGCCAGCGCCCGCGTCGCGTCCTTCTGCCAGTCCTCATGCTGCCGGCGAACCTCGTTGATCTCGGCCGCGCCGTGGCGCTCGGCAAGCGCGCGGAACGCTGCACCGGCCTCGATCGCCTGCAACTGCTCGGCGTCACCGACAAGAACGACCTTCGCCCCTGCCCGCTCGGCTTCCGACAGCACCCGCTCCATCTGGCGCGTGCCGATCATGCCGGCCTCGTCGATCACCAGCACGTCGCGGGCACTGAGCTGCTCGCGGCCCTGCTCCCACTGATATTCCATGCTGGCGATCGTGCGCGAGGCGATGCCGGAGCCGCCCTCAAGCCCCTCGGCCGCGATCCCCGACAAGGCCGCGCCGCGCACCTGAAAGCCCGCCCGCTCCCATTCGTCGCGCGCAACCCCCAACATGGTCGATTTGCCGGTGCCGGCATAGCCGACCACGATGGCAATATCCTTCTCCCCTGTTATATGCGCCAGCGCGGCCTCCTGCTGGTTCCCCAGCTTCAGGCCCTCACTCCCGGCGGTGGCCCGCAAGGACTGCTCCATCGCCGGGAGACCATGCCCGCTCCGATCGGCAAGCCGATCGCCGGCGCGTTCCAACCGCTGCTCCGTCTCGATCATTTCGCGGGAGGTAAAGCGGTCCTCGCCACGCCCGTCCTTCCCCAGCGCCACCAGCTCGCGCGAGGTCCGCACCGCGCTCATCACCTGGTCGAACTGGTCCTTGCCGTCGCTGTGGCGGAACGCGAACTGCGCCAGGTCGCGCCGCGTGAACGTCGCTTGGCTGCGGGTGATCGCGTCGAGCGCGACGGTGGGATTGGCGATGATCTTCTCGCCATTCTCCCGCGCGATCCGAGCATGGTCCTCGACCCGCTCGGCCTCAAGCCCCTGGTCGGGCATACGCGATGCAGCCGGCCCGATCTTGTGTTGCGGCTCCAGCTCGATACCTTGTGCCTCGTAGCTGCGAGGATCGATCCGGGCATCAATATCCAGCTCGGCCAGGCGCTCGTTGACATGATCGGCCCACGCCTCACGCCAGTCCTGCAAGAGCTGCGTGCTGTTCCACTCGCGCACCTTCTGGCCGAAGCCCTCCGGCCTTACCTCGCGCATCGAGAGCATGACATGCGCGTGCGGCTTCGGTTGCCCATCCTTCCCCATGTCCCAATGCACATTCAGGTCCGCGACCATGCCGCGTTCGACGAACTGCTTTTCGACAAATTCGCGGGCAAGCCGGATGCCCTCTTTCTGGTCCAGCTCGCGCGGGATCGAGAATTCGACCTCGCGCGCCAACTGCGCGTCCTTGCGCTTCTCGCCGGCCTCGACCTCGTTCCACAAGGTCGCGCGATCGTTTAAACGCTCCGGTGCACTTTCGGGCAATAGGATTTCCGAATGGACGACGCCGGCCTTGTTCGAGAAATCATGGTCGCGCCCGAGCCGGTCATCGTGCAGCTCGGATGCCGAGCGATAGGCGGCCGACGCAACCGCGCTCGACCCGTTGGCGCGGCTGATGACCTTGGCCGAGAAATGGTAGATCGCCATGACGGTCGCTATACTGCCTTTCTGAGCGCACGTCGGCAACGACGTATAAGCGCGCACTCACACTCTCTGTCGTTCGCATGATTGACTTTGCCGCATATCTCATATCGGACGGTTCCTCGCGCGCGTGATAATGCTACGCTGCGGCTTCTGTTCGACGGCCGCGAGGGAGAAGAATATGCGCAAGGCGCGCGACTACGACGCGGAGCTGAAAGCGCTGGGTGACAAGGCCAGGGCACTGAAGGCCAAGAAGGTGCAGCAGCTTGGCGAGCTGGTGGCAGCAACCGGGGCCGATGCTCTCGACATCGAGACGCTGGCGGGCGCGCTGCTCGACGCCGTTTCATCGAAGGATGCCGGTGCGAGGGAGGCGTGGCGCGCGAAAGGCTCCGCCTTCTTTCAGCGGCGCGGGCGCAAGGCTGGCAAAGGCGCTGCGGGCAACGGCGGGGAGTGAGGCGAAGCTGGCGCAGGCGGTGCGCAGGGCTGAGGCCGCGCAGCGCCGAACCGATACGAGAGGATGGGTCGTGCAACGCCGCGAACGCACCCGCCACCTGATCGAGCTGGGCGGCCTCGTCCAGAAAGCCGGCCTGGTCGATCTCGCCAACGACGATCGCGCAACGCTCTACGGCGCGATGCTCGAACTGGCGGCGAAGGCGCGCGACGACGGCAACGCGCTCGCGCTCTGGAAGCGGCGCGGCAAGCGAGCCTTCGACGCGGAAGCGGAAGGGAGCGAAGCACAATGAGCGCGCTGGACATCGAGGCGATACGGGTAGAGGTCCGCGTGCTCGACTATGAGCGGGGCAGCTCGGCCGACGCGGCGATGTGGCGCGAGGATGATGCCGACGCCCGCGCCAATCTCGCGATCGAGGGCATGGCGCTCACGCCCGCCGACGACGCGCTGTAACTCGCCCATCTTCACGACTGGCATATCAGCGAAGCCGCCTATGGCGCGGCGTTAGCCCGGCTGATCGACGCCCATCGCACCATGCCGCTCGCCGCACTGTGGGGAGACGGCACTACCTCGTCGAGCGACGGGCAACAGTTTCATGCTGGCGGTCGCGGGGCCGCAATCGGTGACATCAACGCGCGCAGCGGCAACGAACCGGGTGTCGCCTTTTACACGCATGTCTCGGATCGATATGATCCCTTCGCAAGCCGGGTGATCGCGGCAACTGCTGGCGAAGCGCCCTATGTTCTGGATGGCTTGCTCTATCACCAGAGCGGCCTCACGATCGAGGAGCACTATACCGATACGGGCGGGGCATCAGACCATGTATTTGGGCTCATGCCCTTCTTCGGCTACCGTTTCGCGCCGCGTCTGCGCGACATCAAGGACCGGCGCCTGCACCTGCTGTCGGGTCAGGAAGCCGGATCGCTGCTGGCCGGGATGACGGGCGATCCGATCGCTATGGCCCATGTCGGTGACCATTGGGACGAACTGTTGCGGTTCGCCACGTCGATCCGCACCGGCACCGTCACGGCGTCGGCCATGCTGCGCCGGCTGTCCGCCTATCCGCGGCAGAACGGACTCGCCCTCGCGCTGCGCGAGCTTGGTCGCCTCGAACGCTCGATCTTCATGCTCGACTGGCTGCGCGACATTGACCTGCGACGGCGCACCCAGGCTGGACTCAACAAGGGTGAGGCCCGCAACGCGCTCGCCCGCGCGCTCTTCTTGGCCCAGTCGGCCCGAAGCTGCGATTTTGGTCATCTTGGAGAACACGTCGGGAACGGGCTGGTTGTTGTTGACGATCGCCCATGCGAGGAACGACGTTCCGCTCCGATAAGGGAGCGGCGTTATGAGCCTTGGCGTTTCGAGTGGGGATCTGATCGGCTCCTGGAGCCTGAGTTTTTCGGACATCGCGTTCGTGACCGGCAAAGCGGAGACGGCACGACTGGGATTGGCGGTTCAGCTTAGATTTTTCGCCGGGCATGGCTTCTTTGTGCCGGATCATGCGTCGATACCCTCCGACGGTGTCTTGTATCTGGCGGAGCAACTTGGTCTCGATGCCAAATCCGTGAACCACTATGATTTTTCCGGGCGCACCGCCCGCCGGCATTGCGCGGAGATTTTGCGGCATCTCGGGTTCCGCCGTATGACGCAGACGGATCGCAGGGCGTTGTCGAGGTGGATTTCCGACGATCTTTGTGCGGGCGGGCAGCCGATCAATGCCATGCTCGAGCATGTTTTCCTGTGGTGCCGCGACCGCCGTATCTATGGGCCGTCGCGCAAGGAGCTGGAACGCCTCGTCCGTTCGCAACGACACCTCTATCTGGAGGCCCTGTTGGCCCGAGTCCGCGATCGGCTTGCGCCGGATGCGGTCGCCTTGCTGGAAGCCTCGCTCGCCGATCCCGATGGCCCGACCGGCTTCAACACGATGAAGGGGGATGCAGGTCAGGCGACGCTCGAAAACATTCTTGGCGTGACCGCCAAACTCGCCTTTATCCAACGGCTTGCTCTTCCCCGAGATTTCCTATCGGTCACGGGCAAGGCATGGGTCGATCAGATCGTTCGCCGGGTTGCCGGCGAGAAAGCCTCGGAGATGCGCCGGCATGTACCGGCGCGCCAGCTCGGGCTCTATGCCGTTTATCTGATGGCGCGGGAAGCTCAGCTTACGGATGCGATGGTCGACCTGCTGATCGAGACGGTCCATAAGATCGGATCGCGCTCGAAACGCAAGGTGGTGGGCGATATCGCGAAAGACATCGAGCGGGTCTATGGCAAGGAGCGACTCCTGGTCGAGATTGCCAGCGCTTCGATCGACGATCCATCCGGGCGCATCTGCGATGTCATTTTCCCAATCGCCGGCAAGGACAAACTGGCGGCGATCATCAAGGAAAGCCAGGCAAAGGGCGCCTTGGATCGGCGGATCTACAAGGTGATGCGGAGGTCATGGGCCAATCATTATCGCCGTATGCTGCCAAGCCTGCTTTCGGCACTGGAGTTCCGGTCGAACAACGCCGTGTGGCGTCCGGTGCTGGCGGCCCTGGACTGGATCAGAAGCAAAGTGGATGATGGATGCCGCTACGTGCCGCCGCACGCAGTGCCGGTCGACGAGGTCATTCCGGCGAGATGGCGCAGTTCCGTCATTGATGAAGAGGGGCGCGTAAACCGGATCAGTTATGAGCTTTGTGTCCTCGCGCAACTGCGCGATCGCATCCGTTCTAAGGAAATCTGGGTTGTCGGGGCGGACCGATACCGCAATCCCGATGACGATCTTCCCAAGGACTTCGATGCGCGGCGAGAAGCATATTACACAGGATTGAACCTGACGGCGGATGCGCGTGCATTTTCAAGCGCCATCCGGGAAGAGCTTGCTCAGGAACTGTTGCTCCTCAATGCCAATATTCCCCGGAACGACAAGGTTCGGCTGCTGTGGCGCGGCGAGAACCGTATATCTCTCACCCCGTTCAAACCCTTGCCCGAACCCAGGGGTCTCGCCTCGATCAAGACCGAGATCGGCCAACGCTGGCCGATGACCGGGCTGCTCGACGTACTGAAGGAGGCTGCCCTTGATACGGGACTTCTCGAAGCGTTCGAAACATCGGCCTCGCGTGTTGCACTGCCGAAAACCGCGCTGGATCAACGTCTCCTGCTATGCCTCTACGGCCTGGGAACGAATGCCGGGCTCAAGCGGATCGCCGGCGCCACCCCCGATGTCAGCTATGAAGAGCTGCTGCATGTCCATCGCCGCTTCGTTCATGCCGCGGCGCTCAAGGAGGCGTGTGCCAGGGTTGCGAATGCGACCCTGGCAATCCGCAATGCTGCAGTCTGGGGGGACGCCGGCACGGCCTGTGCGTCAGATTCCACAAAGTTCGGAGCCTGGGATCGCAACCTGATGACGGAATGGCATGCGCGTTATGGTGGACGGGGCGTCATGATCTACTGGCATGTCGAACGACGCGCGACATGCGTCTATTCCCAGCTCAAGCGCTGCTCTTCCTCCGAGGTCGCCTCCATGATCGAGGGCGTGCTGCGCCATTGCACCGACATGGAAATCCAGCGACAATATGTTGATAGTCATGGCCAAAGCGCGGTTGGCTTTGCATTTTGCCGGCTTCTCGGATTTGAGCTTGCACCCCGCCTGAAAGCGATCGCTCGCCAGAAGCTGGCTCTTCCCGATGTCGGCATGCGAACGCGGCTTCCCCACTTGCAGCCGATCCTCTCCAGTCCGATCAACTGGGATGAGATCGAGCAGCAATATGACGAGATGGTCAAATATGCAGCCGCGATGCAGACAAAAACCGCCGACCCGGAGGCGATCCTGCGCCGGTTTAGCCGCTCCGAGGTGATGCACCCGACCTACAAGGCGTTGAGTGAGCTGGGCCGCGCGGTCAAGACGATCTTCCTGTGCCGGTATCTGCGCGAGGAGTCCTTCCGCCGCGAAATTCATGAAGGCCTGAATGTCGTTGAAAACTGGAACAGTGCCAATGGGTTCGTTTTCTTCGGCAAGGGCGGCGAGATCGCCACTAACCGCATCGATGAGCAGCAGCTCTCGGTCCTGGCGCTACATTTGCTGCAAGCGTCGCTTGTCTATGTGAACACCCGAATGCTTCAGAGCGTGCTGGTGGAACCGAAATGGACGGGCCGGATGACGCCGGATGATTATCGCGGCCTCACACCGCTGATTTACAGCCACGTCAATCCTTATGGCCGCTTCGACCTCGATCTGAATAGCCGGATCGATTTTGGGCGGCTTGCTGCCTGACCGGGGCCTTTCCGCTCGCACCATTTGGGTGCACCCGAACGTGACGATCGGAAGTGACATATACGACATGTCACAAAAGGGTGGTTCCGTCACCAATGTTACTGTACGAGGGCAAAGCCACCCTAATGTGACGGATTTGCCCATGACCCGCGTCGGCTACGCCCGCGTCAGCACCATCGACCAGGATCTCGACATCCAGGTTGCCCGGTTGAAGGCAGCGGGCTGTGAAATCCTCCGCTCCGAAACAGGCTCGGGCGCATCGCGCACTGGACGCACGGAGCTTGAGACGATCATGCAGTTCCTGCGCGCCGATGACGAACTCGTCGTCCTGCGTCTCGATCGGCTCGGTCGCTCCACACGCGATGTTCTCAATCTGGTTCATGAACTCGACCAGAAGGGAGCCTCATTGCGGGTGCTTGAGCCGGAGGTGACGACGGCCGGAAGCATGGGGCGGATGGTGATCACCATTCTGGGCATGGTCGCGGACATGGAACTGACGTTCATCAAGGACCGGCAGCGCGCCGGGATCGAGGCGGCGCGCGCCGAAGGCGTCTACAAAGGCCGGAAGAAAAACATCGATGACGATGAAATCCGACGCCGGATCACCGCCGGCGCGAGCAAGGCCAGCGTCGCGCGCGACCTCAAGATCTCAAGAATGACCGTCTATCGGGCGCTTGACGTCATTCCTTCAAGGATCGGGCTGCCGGAAAAGCCGCCTTCTGTCACCATCGCCCTGCATCTGACCATCGAGAACTTCAACAAGCATGGTCGTGGCAGAAAGCCCGCTCGCGAGCGCATTGAGGCGATGCTGGAGCGGGATTACCAGATGCAAAAGACCGGGAACTGCGATTACACGCTGACCGTCGCCTATGATCAGGGTGCCGATGGCGTCAGCCTCGATGATGAGATCGCATCTCTCCAGACAGAGATGTTCAACATCGCAGAGAGCTACAGGTGCTCGATCGAGACCGATGTTTACGAGATTGGAGGACAAGAGCGAGCCTGGTAGATCGCCATGTTCAATCTTTGTTCTTCAACATGGCCAAAATCGCAGCTTCGGGCCGACTGGGCCTTCTTCAACCAGCTCGGCGAGCTGCGCGATCGGCGGTTCGAGAACCAGACCTATCGTGCATCCGGCCTCAACCTGCTCGTTGCCGCCATCATCCTGTGGAACACCCGCTATCTCGAAATGGCGCTGGCGGACATCAGCACACCCGACGAGATTGCGCGCCACATCGCCCCATTGGGGTGGGAGCATATCTCACTGACTGGCGACTATAGCTGGAATGTCGATGATCGCCCCGATCCGGATGCCCTGCGACCGCTTCGCGCCGTCAATTCGCTGCTTGCCGCGTAATGTTCGTCATCCGTTCGCCCTTAGCGTGCAGATACGTCACTTTCGTGTAGTCACCCCTGGAAAGCCAATTTGCGACGGTGCCGCTGGGTGCGGCGCTGGATGGTTGGGTGTGGTGGTTCTGCAATCCCACACACCAACAAAATACGTGCCGGCGAAGCCGGCTCATTATGGGGATGCCGGGTGGGAGGATCGCTCAAGCGATCCGGGGCGGCCGAAGGCCGCGAGCCGGCGGGGCGAAGCCCCAAGAGGCGGCGCTTCTCCGTTAGGGATTCTGTTAAAAGAGGAATCGTTAAGTAAGTTAAGCCGGTCTGAAAGCGGTTTTTTCCGTTTTTCTGCAAAGGTTTGGGAATCGGCCCGGTGGGTGATCCCACGTGATTCGGTGTGTGAAACCACGAAGGCCGGGTGTGTGAAACCACGACGCCAAGGTGGGCGAAACCACGATGCCGGGAGCTGATCCGGCGCGACTTATCCACAGCCCGAAGCCCAAAAGCCGCGTAATCCGGCGTTCCGAGTCGCGGATACGGCGACGCTGGCGAAGCGCCGGAGTCAAGCCGGTGGGTGATACCACGATAGTTCAGCGCGTCCCGCCGCGTGCGAGGCGATCCATCAGGTCGTCCACCTCCTGCGTTCGCCGGCGATCGGCGTCCATGCGCTCCCGGCGTTCGCGGTCGGCCTCTAGCCTGGCGTGCAGCTCGGCGGCCTCGGCCGCGCCGCGCAACTGGAACAGCACCGCCGGCGCGCCATCGACGGTCTGCGTCATTGCCAGCGTATATTCGGGGAGCTGATCGGCCTCGATGATCTTCCGCAACATGCGGTTGAACTCCTTGGGCTGGGCGTCGCTGCCGGCCTTCTCGCGCAGCATTTCGACGCGACAGGTCCACCCTCCCCGCTGTTGGCCCGCGTGCTTGCGCGCGATCCGGTAGAGCGCGCGTTCAAGCCCGCCAGTCAGCAGGAAATAATCCTGGTGCATGGTGAGCAACGACCGCTCGCTGACGATGCCCTCATAGACCCAATTCGACAGGGTGATGGTCATGCCGCGCGGCTGATCGGTGTCCGGGTCCACCTCAAGCGACCATCCGTCCAGCCACCCGAATTGCGCCTCCGTGCGGCGCTTGGGCGCGCGCAGCGACGTGCGAATGGAAGTCGTCTCTAAGCGCGACATGGCGGCTTGCAGCTCCTGATAGGCCCGCCCCCCGGTGCCGCGCCGGATGCCGCGCAACAGGTCGTAGGTGGTCGTGGTGAGCGTGCGGGGCAGGTCGTTGACGCCCTGCTCCTTCATCCGGTTGAGGACGGACGCGGCCCATATCAGAATATCGGCGTCCCATATCGTCGCCATGCCATAGGCCGGCATCGCCTCGACCTTCACCCACGCCTCGCCGTCCGGGCTGCGATATTCGATCGGCTTGAGGCGCTTGCGCTTCTGGAGCGAGAAAAACGGGCGCTCCATCATCTCCCGCTGATCTTTCAGCGGAAGGTCGTTCATCAACGGAATGAAGAAATCGAACTCGGGGTTCGGATCGCGCCGCTTGCTCACGGCGCGAACCGGGCATGGCCGCGCTGCACGAGATATTGCCGCAACAGCCGCTCGGTGATGATGGTCAGCGGCTCGCCGCCCTCCTCGACGCTAAGCTGCCGCAAGGTGCGGTGCATATCCTCGGGAATGTGGATCAATACCGGCTTTTTGCCGGGGTGGCTGCTGCGCCGCGCCGGCGCGGCGCTGGATGCGCCCTGCGTCCCCTCCCCTGCCCGCTTCGGCCGCGATCGGGCACCGGGTTCCCGCGCCGGCTGCGCCGGCCCGGGCGCTGGCGCTGCCTCAGGTTCGGGATCATCGAAGATTCCGGCCAGGGCCGACGATTTCTTGGCCATTACGCTACCTCGCTTAGTGGCTTATTCGCATAACCGCTTAGTCGCTTAGCCTCGGCGAAGGCGGCGCGCAACTCGGCCGCCGCCTTGCTCTCGGGGTCCAGCTCGATCGCGGTCTTGCCGATCGGCGTCGCCTTGTAGAAGTCCTTGCGGAAGTGCAGCACGGAATCGAACACCGCCACCCCCTTCGCCGCGAAGCCGGCGCGCGCCTCGGCCCCCTCCCCGCCCTGGTGCGGCACTTGCGTCAGGATCACGGCGAACGGCGTTCCCGCCTGCTGCACTTGCTTGACGGTTTGCAGCACCGAATGAACGTCCAGGCCGCGCGGCGCGACCGGGATCACCACGAAATCGGCCTGCTCGGCCGCCAGCATGGCAATGTCCTTTGAGTTCGCCGGCGTGTCGATGATGATAAGGTCCAACTTGCCGCTCTCACGGCCGCGCGAGACGTGCAGCGGCAAGCCCGCGACGCTGCTGTCCTTCACCAATACATCGTCGGTTTCCCGGCGCTCCGACCAATAGAGCGCCGACCCCTGCCGATCGTCGGCATCGAGGATCACGACCGCCGCCCCTTCGCGGGCGGCCTCCACGGCAAAGGCGGTTGCGATGGTCGTTTTCGACTGCCCGCCCTTCTGTGCGATGATAGCCCAAGTCTGCATGACGGCTCCTGCTAAGCGACTAAGCGGCTTATATCGCTTAGTCGCTTAGCAGGCAAGCCGCGCCGCTTAGTCGGCTATTCGCTTAGTCGCTTAGCTCTTCCCTTCGCCTTCATCGTCGTCCAGCGGCTCATGCTCCATCCGGCTATGATCCTCGATCGGGCAGAGCGGCGCACCGGCCAGCTCAAGCCATTTGCGCGCGGTCCGCACCGTATAGCCGCACGTCGCGCACTCGCATTTGAGCATCCGGGTTGTCTGCTTCCTGGGCGCGGTGGATTCGCCGTCCGTGTCGAGACGGGCATGGGGGAGGGGGCGAACGGCGTCCATGATCGGCGCGATGGCCGCAAAAAACGCCTCACCGGGGGTGGTGGCGCGCATCGGCCCGACCAGGCCAAGCCCCAGCGCGACCCGTTTAAACGCCTTCCCATGCCCTGCCGGGATGCCGACAGCGGCGTGGACCAGCTCATGCGCGAGGATGGCCGCGATCTGCGCCGGCATGGCGTCGGGCGCATGGGCGAGGTCCGGGCGAATGAAGATTTCAAAATGCCCGTCCGCGCTCAAGCGGTTATCCCAGCACTCGCCGATCGCTTTGGCCTTCGCGCCTCTGCTGGTGAAGCCGATCGCCACGCGCACGCGATCGGGCAGGGGCGCCGGCAGGAGAGGGGGGCAGCGGGAATCGACGGGGTGGTGCGGGCGCAGGGAGCGAGGCGACTGAGCCACGGCCCGTCTATTCCCGTTGCTGGGGAGAGGGGGCGGAACGCTCTCTCCCCACGCAAACAGACGACGCGCCGGCGCACGCCGACACATGCAGCGAGATCCGCTTGCGATCTCGCCCCGCCATGTGGTTCGTCACCTTGGGCCAAGACCGCTTGCGGGCTTGGGGAGCGTAGCGAGTAGGGCCACGGTGCCGCGAAGCGGCAGGCGCTTAATCACTTAGTCGCTTGGTAGCTTATTTGCTTAGTCTCGGTCCCGCCCGAAGAATCTCGAATGACGGGAAGGGAAGGGCGCTCCAAGGCATCTGGAAAAACATCCCATAGGATGTTATATAGGTCGTGATGCAAAGGATTGTGGTGGATACCTCGGTGATTGTGACGGCGCTACGGAGCCGGACAGGAGCGGGCTTCGCGTTGGTGCGTGCTGCTCGGGATCGCCGGGTGACGCTGCTCGCCACGCCGACCTTGTTTTTCGAGTATGAGGACGTGCTGAAACGGAACGTGCAGCGTGAAGTATCCGGCCTTACGCTGGATGACGTGGACAGGTTTCTAGGTGCGCTCGCTATACTGGTTGAGCCGGTCGAGGTGCATATGCGCTGGCGTCCCCAGCTCCGTGATCCTGATGACGAAATGGTGCTGGAAACGGCAATCAACGGACGCGCTGATGCGCTTGTGACTTACAATATCCGGGATTTCAGCGACGCAGCGCCCCGGTTCGGAGTCCGGTTGCTGCGACCGGCTGATGTGTTGAAGGAGTTAAGCGAATGAGCAAGGCGACTTACCCGCTCAAGCTGCCGACCTCGATCAAGGCGGCGGCGGCGCGACTGGCGAAGGAAGATGGCGTAAGCCTCAATCAATGGATCGCAACGGCCGTGGCCCAAAAGATCGGCGTTGTGGAGACGGCTGCGGAGTTCTTCAAGCGGCGCTCCAAAGGCTACACGCTGGATGATCTCGACCGCGTTCTTGACAAGGTGCCCAATCGGCCGCCCGAACCCGGCGACGAATTGCCAGAAGGCTGGACGCCCGACCGTCTGCGCCGCCAGTAATCACACTTGCAGGGGTGACTACACGAAAGTGACGTATCTGCACGCTAACGGCGAACAAACGGGGTCCGCTGCCAGCATAGGCTTTCGGTGAGCGCTGAACCTGTCCGCGAACATGGGTCGCTATTGCGGACGCCTGTACGGGAGGGCGGCAAGCCGGCTGACCAACGATCGAGGCAGAGCCCTGCTTGCCAGATATGTGAGCCTGTTGCCCATCCCCGGCACGGCGAAGGATCGCCGATGAACCAAGGCGTGGACCACATGGGCGGCGCACCGGTCAACGTCCATCAAACCCAACTTCCCCCACTTCAAATCGCTGAGGGCAGCCATGTCGGTGTCGATGCCCCCTGGTACGAAAGATCCGACGCTCACCCCCGTCCCGGCAAGCTCGACGGAAAGTGCCCGCATGAGATTACTCACATAGGCTTTCGACGCGCCGTAGACCGCCTGGAACGGTACGGATGTTTCGCCTGCCAGGCTCGACACTGCGATTATTGAGACTTCAGACTGTTGCCGCTTGAAAATTTCGACCAGGCGGACCAGCAAATCCGTGAAGCCGAGTATGTTTGTTTCAATCACTTCGGGGGCGTTTGCGGGAGGGGGCGGAATCCTACGCCAAGCTCGCCCAGATAGCCGGCGCGAGATCTTACTTGTTGCTGCCTTCTACGGTCGCGCCAGAAAGGCGACGGCTCAGTTCTATCCGGCGATGGCTACGCATTTTGAAGGTGTCTGGCCCAACGCGCCGATACTCAATGAAGCCGAGAGAACGCCAAAATCGCTCTGCCGCTTCATTCGCTTCCAGCACGGCCAACCGAATCTCTGTGGCACCTCCCGCAGCGGCCCAGCTTTCGACCGTCGAGTAAATTGAGCGTCCGACGCCACGACCACGCTGTGCGGCATCTACGATCATGAAGCCGAGATACCATGTGCCATCACGCGGATAATCGCGGAGGATGGCCGCGATTGCATATAGGCCGCCAGGCCCCTTCCATCCCAGGACAGCTTGATTATGGGCGCTCTTTTCGGGCGGCACATCGGAGAAAAGCTCGCGAGCATCGTCCAGCGTGGGCGCGGCCCCGTCCTGCAACAGGAAATAGTCGCTGCAACGGTTGTACAGGTCTGCAACGTCTGCGGCGTCCGCTTGGGTAAGTTTGATCGGGGCTCCCGTCATCATCATCGCGTTTTGGCAGCAAGCACGCGCTGACCGTAATCCCGGAGTTCCCCGTTGGGACCGACGGCTCTGTTGCAAAGATTGGCGGCAGTCACAGGTAGGCTGTCGCTCTGCGCCGATCAGGCGGCTGCTGCGAAATGGTGGTTGAGCATGTCCATGGCCTCCGTCAGTGCCGAGGGCCCAATGCCGAAAGCTCTCTCCACAAGGCGCACCTCTCCCCTGATGCCGGGCTGCAGGCACCAGGGACGAGCCTGTCCTTTGCGCAGGGCTCGCATGACTTCGAATCCCTTGATCGTGGCATAGGCCGTGGGGATCGATTTGAAACCGCGCACCGGCTTGATCAGCATCTTGAGCTTTCCGTGATCGGCCTCGATCACGTTATTGAGATACTTCACCTGCCGGTGGGCCGTTTCCTGGTCCAGCTTTCCTTCGCGCTTCAATTCGGTGATCGCTGCACCATAGCTCGGCGCTTTGTCAGTATTGAGCGTGGCCGGCTTTTCCCAGTGCTTCAGGCCTCGCAGGGCCTTGCCCAGGAACCGCTTCGCTGCCTTGGCGCTGCGGGTCGGCGACAGGTAGAAATCGATCGTGTCGCCCCGCTTGTCGACTGCCCGGTACAGGTAGGTCCACTTGCCCCGCACCTTGACGTAGGTTTCATCCAGGCGCCAGCTCGGATCAAAGCCACGCCGCCAGAACCAGCGCAGCCGCTTCTCCATCTCCGGGGCGTAGCGCTGGACCCAGCGATAGATCGTCGTATGGTCGACCGAAATGCCGCGTTCCGCCAGCATTTCCTCAAGGTCGCGATAGCTGATCGGATAGCGACAATACCAGCGCACCGCCCACAGGATCACATCACCCTGGAAATGGCGCCACTTGAAATCCGTCATCGCTCCATCCGTTCAATCTCCGCCAAGCATGCTCAAGCTTCACGATTTTTGCAACAGAGCCGCTTGCCTCGCAGAACAGCCGACTCAATCGTCCCAGTCGCGGTCACGACGCACCGACAGGACGCGCTGTCCCCGCCGGTCCATGTGCAGCGTGATCTCCCGGCCCTGTGCGTCGAAGCCTTCGACTTCGAGACGCCCGTCGTCCCGTTCGATTTCCACCACATCGACTATTCCTGCGCGCTTGACTGCATCGACATTCGGTACACGCATTGGGCCAAAGCGGCGCCGCTCGTCGAAATCGTCGTCCCAGTGCGCGTTGGCAAAAAATGGCTGATTCTTCGCCGCGGCCGGCACCGGTTCCGCCAGCGCTGTCGAAGCAACGACGATACCTCCTACGCCCGCGGCGCCAAGCGCTACAGCCAACAAGCTCCGTTTCATTCTCGTGTCTCCTGATCGAGTCACCTTGGCGATGACCCGTCCAACATGCCCCCCGCTGCCTGACAGCGATCCAACCCGGGCCGTCAGCGGGGTGTCAGGACCGATCAGGCAGATCTTACTCCATGGGTCCCCGGCATCGAACATTGGTAGCGATGGTCCTGGCGCTGCTGAGCGCCTGTGATGGCGGCGGCGCAGGCGACCAGGCAAATCCGGCGCGCCAGCCGGACGTGCCGGAGAACAGGGCCCCCCTCCCGCCGCCGCCCCCCTCCCCCGCCGAAGAAGGTGCCGGCTCTCAAGAACAGGTCGCGATTGTCGCGGCCGGCACGGAACAGGCGCCGTCCCGGTCCCTCGATCCATCGCTGCTCCCCCTCGAACGCATCCTCAAGATCGCGCAACGTCGGGTCGCCGGTGACGTCATCGATGTCGAATTGGAAGACGACGACGGCACACCTGAGTATGAAATAACGATCCTCACTGCCGACAGCCGTTCGATCGAGATGAAGATCGACGCGCGAAGCGGCACGATCCGCGAACTCGAAGAAGACTGAAATGCGCCTGCTGCTGGTTGAAGATGATGAAGCAATCGCCAAGGGCCTGTCGGACGCCCTTGCCCGCGCCGGATTCACGGTCGATCACGCGGAAGATGGGGAGAAGGCGTGGGTGATGGGCGGGGATGAGGATTATGACGTGGTGGTGCTGGATCTCGGCCTTCCCCGCCTTGATGGCCTGACCGTTCTCAAGCGCTGGCGAAGTGAAGGGAGGACATTTCCGATCATCATCCTTTCGGCACGCGGCGCATGGCTCGACAAGGTGGAAGGCATCGAGGTTGGCGCCGATGAGCGTCGAAGCCGCGCTCGAGGCATTGGGGGCCATCGTCGAAAATGCGGCGCGCTACGCCAGCGCGACAGTCGAGGTGCTTGCCGGATCGGACGGGAAGGGCCGCTGGATCGAGGTGAACGACGATGGCCCCGGTATTCCGCTTCATCTTCATTCGGCCGTGCTCGAGCGCGGTGTGCGCCTTGACGAACGGGGCCAAAATCACGGCCTCGGCCTCTCAATCGCCCGGGAAATCGTCGAGGCGAGCGGTGGCGAGCTGTCCTTGCGATCCAATGCAAGCGGCGGCCTTTCCGTGCTTCTGAAATGGAATGAGTGATAGCCAAGCGGACGGCTGATACTCCAGCACACCTGATCCACGCGTATCCGCGATGAACAGATCGCCAATGAATGCTGACGCCGAGGCTGACAATCGGAGCCAACAGCTTAGCGAAGCCCACGCTGAAAGCTGACTTCAGTTCTAACCTGAAGGGTTGTCGACCCTCGCGGCAAAGAGCATCGGTCCATAGACGGCAAGAAAGACAAGGAACGCACCGCCCCAACAGAGCCCGGCGATTTCCATGCCCACATTGTAATCGAATACGCCGCTTGGTGCTCCGATACGTAGCAACGCGCCGAATGTAATCAGAGTATATGCGAGCACGGTCCCCGCATCGGCCTTCAATGGCCGCCCGGTATGTCCCAGGGTAGCGCGTGACATCACGGCTAGGATCATCGTCGCCATGGCACCAGCGGTGAGGGCGTGAATTGCGGCCGAACGGGAGACAAGAGCCCCAAACCCGACAGCGGCGATCAGAAGCAAGCCTGTCGGTATCCAGAGATAACCGATATGGAGGATGAGCACGAGCGGATCGCGCAGCGTCCGCCAGCCTCGCCACCTCGACATTCGGACCAATTGAAGCGCACCGGACGCCGAGAGCAGCCAGGGCACGACGCGCGCCTCGGGAGAAACGGTCCAGACCAACAAGGCAATCCCGGTTACTCCGATGACCACCAGATCGAAGCGCGTCGGTTGGCCGGGGAGCCCGTCCTTCATTCCTTGCTTCGCCATCCAGTTGCGCGTGAACGACGGGATGATGCGCCCGCCAATGAGCGAAATCATCAAAACGACCAGCGTGATTGCCGCCCGCCACCCAAGGTCGGGATCGCCTATCACTCCCGCGCCTGCCGCATGATCGAGCGCATTTGCAATTCCGAACAGGAGAACCAGAGCTACGACGGGAAGGTTGCGGTTTTTCGCCGCAATCACCTCGCGCGCGGCAACCGCCGCAAGCACGCAGTAAAAGCCGACATCAATTGCCGCCGCAACGACCGGTCCAGTCAACGCGGAAAAGAGGACGCCAAGCCGTCCCATCAACCAGAGACCGGTCAACATGGCGAGGGGCATCCCCGCAATGGGAAGGCGGCCTGTCCAGTTCGGAATGGCCGTCAGGAGGAATCCCGCGATGACCGCGCCCACAAAGCCGAACAGCATTTCGTGTCGATGCCACGCGAGCGGGTCGAGGACCGTGGGGAGAACAATCTCGCCCGCCAGGGTGAGCAGCCACAAAGTCAGCGCGGCAACGGCCCAGAGCGGCCCCAGGAAGAAGAACGGCCGGAAAGCACCTCGCAGGATCGGGGGCGAGGCAGCCATTCGGGCGCGCCGCAACGCGAGCATCTGCTCGCCTCTTGTCGATGTCGCCTGATTGATCGTCATCTTCCTGACGAGCGCTCCTCTCGACGTCACGAGACGAAACTAGAACATTTTTTCCGCCCAGGCGATCACGATGATGACAGGCCGGGTAAGAGGCCTGGCCCGTTCCGCTCCGCTGGCGGATCTCTCGAGGTGAGAAAGCTGCATTTCGCAGCGGATGCGGCAACCGCGATACGCCTACGGCGCAATGCGGCGCTTGGTCAGGCGTGCTCCTTTGAAAAGCGCGCGGCGAGCCGTGCACTTGCCCCGCTCCTGGTCGCGAGCCTGGCGCCATACCGCATCACGGTCTTGGGATCGCGCCAGCGGTACGCCTGCATGATTGCAGGCAGAGCCTCCCCCGCCGCGAAATTGTCCTGCGCGACCCCGACCCGGATCGAATGCGACGATACCGCCGATACCCAGCGTTCCAGCTCCGCTTCCGAGATCGGCCCGAGCAGCTTCTTTGCCCAGGCGGCCCGAATGACCCGCCTGTAGATGAGCGTGATGCTGTTGGGGTGCAGCCGTTCGGTGCCGATCGCCGCGACCGACCCATCAAAATGCGTTTCGACCCGGCGGAACAGCGGTCCTTTGCGGATGCCTGCCTTCTCGCGCCATCTCGCGATCGCATCCATCGTCGCAGGCGAAAGATAGGCATAGGCCCCCTCCCCTTCCCGGTCGGTCTTGCTCGACGGAATGAACAGCGTGCCCGCGCCATCGCTGTCCGGCCCTTCGATATGTCCGACCTCGATCGCCACCAACTCGGACCGGCGCGCCCCGGCGTCATAGGCCACGCGCAGCAGGGCGGCGTCCCGCAAGCCCAGCTCGTCCCGACGGCATGCCTTCAGGAGATGGACAAGGCAAACGCCCGACGGCGGGCTGTCGAGATCCGCGATGTCACCCTTGAAGCGCAGCGCGCGCGCCTGGCGCTGGCGGACGCCGAGCGATTTGCGCGCCGCTTTCATCTCGAGCTTGACCAGCGGTGCGGCGGTGGGATCGGCAATGCCCGCCATTCGGTATGCCCAACCGACGTTTACGATGTAGCGTTCAATCGTCGCCATCGCCCGAATCGTTTCGTCGGACAGCTCGAGCCCAGCAAGCGATCGAACCCAGCGGGAGACGTCGTGTGGCTTGGCCGACGGCGGGTCGAGGCGATTGCGGCGGCACCATTGTCCCCAGATGGTCAGGTCCGATCGGAACGCGCGGCGTGTATTATGCGACCAGCCCCGGACGGCAGCAGACACAAGTTCCGCATCGATCGGCGCAGATGCACCGACCAGGTCGCGCACGTCGCGCACCACCAAGTCGAGCACAGCGCCATCGCGCACGTCCATGGCTGCCGAAAGCGTCATCGGGAGCGTCTCGTCACGCGCCCCCTGTCAGATCGGCAGGACGCGCCCTCCAACGATCCTGATCGTGGCGCCGCCATTCGGGGTCGATCGCCATCACCTCGCGATCGAGGATCTCGACGATGCGCTGCGCGGCTGGCCTCCCGAGCAGCACGTCCGCCGCGTCGTAGATGCCGCGGCCGTAGCGGCCGACGAGCAATGCCGCCAACCCCGGCGTTTCTTCTCCGCGCGATACGGCAACTGCCCGGCTTCGCGCATAATCCGTTACCAGCGCGGTGAGCTTACCTTCTGCGGCATGTTCGTCCATTGACTTCTCCGTGCTCTAGCCGTTGGCCGCGAGCGCATTCAGGCTTCTTGGTCCACTTTCACCAAGGCCGACTGGCCTTGTGAAGCGCGATATCCGTCACCGCGAAATCCTTGCCCGTGCACAGCAGCGGCTCGCCGCGTTCTCTGGCCACAGCATAGACCATAAGGTCGAGCAGGTTGAGCGGTCCGCCATTGCCGTTCCCAGAACCGTAAAGCGGTTCGGCTTCGTTTGCGATCCTCGCGTGGTCATGCGTGAACGCCAGTGTCGCGCAGCCGCGGCGTTCGAACTTGGCAAGCATATCCTCAGCTTCGGCCCGCAGACCAAATCGCTGGTTGCTCGCGACACGCACAAACTCAACCATGGCGGGTGCCGGAATTCCGCCTCGTTCGGCGACGATCGCCTCGACCAGCGCCTCACTGCCCTCCTCGCCCGTCAGCACCGCGATCAGCGCCGAAGTATCAATGATCATCGGGGCAACCCGTCCTCGTCCCAAAGCTCGGCGTCAATCTCCGCCATGGTCGGATATGTTCGCTTGGGGACGCGCGCTTGGATCGCCCTAATCTCCGCAAGGAACGCGTCTCGGTCCTTTTCCTTTGGCAGCGGCATCCGGTCCAGCGCCTCTTCGATAATTTCAACCTGGCTGCGGCCGTCGCGGGCGAGCAGTTCGAGGCGCTTGAGCGCATGATCGGAGCGGATGGTGATGGCGCGCTGTTTGCGGCGCGGCGGATGATGGGCGGCAGTAGCCACGACGGCACTCCTACGGTTCAGATTTGATCGGCCCCTGATTATAGTGGCCGTGCTGCTACAGCGCAAGCACGGTTCATCTAATGTTGATAACGATCCATTATCAACACTAGGCATCCGGGCATACTTTACTGAACTTTGCTTTCAGTTCACTATTGGGCATGGCTGACATGCCCTCGCCCGCCTCTTATGGCCCCGATTATACCCCACAAATGGCGGCAGCCATAGCGTCTTGCACCGCGTCCATTTCTCGCCTGGATGCCCGAATTTCCGTCAGTTCCGCCGCCTCGGCATGGAACCGGCGGGCTACCTGGTCAGGCTATGCGCGGGCGCTGCAACTGCAATCGGCCGAGGTCGACGAAATCGACGTATTTTCCTGGGGTTGCGGGCTCCAGATCCCCGGCCGGCCGCTGCGCTCGACCACCCTCGACCTGTTCGACCGCTTCGATGCGTGGGCCGCGGCGCTCGCCGATCCCGACCCGCTCGCCTGGCGCGATACGCTGCCCACCGCCATCAGCGCGCCGGCGGTTGCCACGCAGCACCCTGCCCTCGTCCGCGCGCTCGATCAGGTCCGCCAACACGCGCTGGCGGATGGCGGCATCCTGCCCTGGCTCGGCCTGCCGTTCGCGCTACGCGATAGCGGCCTCTCCGCGAGCACCCTCCCCTGCCTCGCCGGCGGCGCCAAGGCGTTCCGGCTGAAGCGCAAACCCGACGCCGATGATTGGCTGGCGGTGTTGCGGGCGCTCGAACGATCGGCGCGCGAGGGTCTGGAACGGCTTCACGATCTGGAGAAATTTCATCGCAACGCCCAACGCGCGATCGTCGAAGCGTTCCGTCCGGGCGCCCTCCCCCGGCTGCTCGCGCTCACGCATCATCGCCCGCTGCTATCGCCCCAGGGAGTTGCCGATGCGCTGGCCCTCAGCGTCGCCGGAGCGAGCAAGCTGCTGGAGCGGGCCGTCGCCGCGGATCTTCTGGTCGAGATTACCCAGCGGCGCAGCTGGCGGCTGTTTCTGCCACCGGACCTTGCGGTCGAATTCGGTTATGCAGCACCGAAGCGCGGCCGTCCGGCGAAGGAGCCCCCTCCCCTGCCCGCGAGCCGCGACCTCACCGTGGCTTTCGATGCATTTGATCAGGAAATGGCCGCCATCGACAAGCTGCTTACAAGCGCGCGCGGGCCAAAGCTTTCGTCGCCATGACAGGTGTTGCGAATCAAATGCGAATTTGCGGTGGGAGCAAGTGGGGTTCACAATCATGTGCGCTCTGATTTTGATCACAAACTTGTGACAACTGGCCCAAAATACGGCCCAGCCAGACGCCCGCACAGAGCGATTTGACGCTATTCATGAGGCCGTGGATGCCAGAAGGCCCAAAAGCGCCTGGTAAGGCTCTGGCGGCGTTTTAGGACTATTTCTCGGTTTGTTCCGATTTTGAGGGGTGCGCTGGATATGAAGCACCCTGGCTTCGGCGGTATGTACCCTAACATTTCACAAGCTGATCGAACGAGGTGATGTCGCGTGAGCGCTACGCCAGCTGGATGCCCGTTCGATGGCAGACGTTCAGCATCGAGGTAGATCCAGGCTTCCAACAGGCCCTCGAGAGTTTGGACTTCGATCTGGGCTCGCCGACATTCGATTCTTTCGAAGGCGTCGAGGCAGACCCGGTGATGAGGTAGGTCAGGCGACAGGATGAGGTGAACCGGGATCTCGTCCGCCATCGTCCGCGGGAATCAAGGCAGGGTAGCCAAGATGATGGGACCAGCTTCGAGTGCGCATCGTCGAGTGTTGTCGCGCTGATTGATCGGGAGGCGGGCGATGCACGGTTCGGCAGCGGATGTTGAACGCCATCCTCTGGATGCTCTATGCTCGTGCGAGATCGGGCACTGGGCCTTGTCATTGTGTTCGGTGCTTGCCGATGGCGTCCCCTCCCCCTTCAATCTTTTCAAAGAAAGGGAGAAGCGCCGCAGGCGCCGTTAATTCCTTTAGAAATAAAGATAGAAAGTTAGGCTGTGGATGCGCCGGACGCGACTCATGGATTCATCACGAGTCGGGGAATTCAGCGCGTTCCCGTAATACCGTCTGACCGTTCCTGAAATACCCTGTGCGGTGTTCCCATTGGACCGTGATTCGGTTCCCAATGTACCGTGCGCCGTTCCTGAAATACCGTGTGGGCGGGTCATTGGAGATCGGGGCGGAAAGGGCGGTAAAACGCGTTTTACTCGATGCTACATCCCTGATTTCCCGGAGTTTTGAGCTTCCTGACGACACAGGCGGACACAGTTGATAGCCACTCTTGTAGCCGCGATCATGACACTCGGGCACTTGCTGGCCGGGAAATCGGCAAGGCCTCCCGACTCTCCCACGGTATATTAGGAACGAAGGGCCGATCGAGACAGGCGGCCAGCCTCTGGAGCGGAGTTTCGCTCTGGTTTGAACTTCAATGACTGGCTGCCGGGCGCTTGAAACGGCGGTCGCCGGGCCATCATCTCCGGGCCTGGCGAGGCGTGAATACACGTCGATGGCGCGGTACTTTGGGAACGGCCGCCTATTGGGCTCGGCCGTTTGATCTCGTCTGCCATGGCGGACCGAGGCGGCGGAGTTTTCCTCCGCACGGTATTTCAGGAACGCCTGATCGATTGCCGCGGAGCCGATCTCGATGAACGATCGCAGCGTTCCCCCCTTCCCTTCCCTCTCGTTCCAGGAAGCGCCGGCACGAGATTGACCCGCCATCTGCTTTATCCGGCTTATATCCTGGTTGCTTGGAAACGACGTGCGATGATCGAAAGGGTGTCCGCGTTCCTGATGTACCCGGCGCCGGTCAACTGGTGGGATGATCGATGCCCGAGCCTGGCCCGGAAGGACGTAACGGCTTGGCCAAGGTGGCTGTGACTTCGGCCCGCACAGCGTAATAGGCGAAAATAATGGCGGCAACGCCCGGCCGCTGAGCCCCGCGTCATGGCTGAGATCTCATATTCTATGGGATAGCGTCCCGGTAGGACGGGGTGCTCGGTGGGGAGGGGCCGCGCAACTGCCGGCCCTTGTCCGTCGGTACTTCAGGAACGCAAGAACTATGCGCAACTCGGGTAGCGGAAGGTTGTTCCTGAAAGGCCGCGCTGTTCGAAGCGGCGCTGTAGCGCGCTACAGCGCCGCGCGTTGCTTCGAACAGAATGTTGCGAAGATCTGCGTGATGTTCCTGGCGTCGTATGCGATTTCGCGCTGCCTCAGGAATGACCGAAAGTCGTCGGCGACCATGCCGTGGTCACGCTGCGGTTCGGGCAGGTTGGCCCGTGCGATGGCGCCAAAGGCGCTATGGGCGATATGTCCATATTCCGGGAAGGCGATCGGCGGTTCGTCGATCGCCTTGTCTTGTGCGGAAGGAGTAGCCCGGCCAGGCGTGGGTGCAGTCTGGACCAGGGCAGGGGAGGGGGCTCCGGGTTCGCTCGTGAGGTTGCGCCTGACCATGCGCAGGAACGGTTCGGCCTCTGCGCGCAATTCCAGTTCGAGCGCGTAACCCGGCAGCGCGTTTTCCCGGACGATCTTGGTCATCTCGAATTTGAAGCGACGATAGTCACCTTCCGCGCCCGATTTTTCGAACAGCGTCGGCATGGAGATCGCGAAGCCGTCCGTTCCGGCGCCGCCGGCGTGCTTGCGCGCAACCCGGTACAGCCAGCGTTCTCTCCCCCCGGTGAGCGAGAAATAGGCGGGATCGATCGCGAGGACGCCGCCTTCCATCAGCACGCCGTCGTAAAACCACTTGGCGAGGGTGATGCGCATACCTCGCACGTTGCCCGTGCGGTCCTTGAGCTGACTGTAGCTGTCGATCCAGGAGAAAGTGGTTTCGACAGCGTCGCCCGAGCGGATATTGGTCTTCACCGTGGTTGACTGCAGACGGTCAAGCGCATTGCCCAGCAAGTCATAGGCTCGGCCGCCGACCTCGCGTTTGAGTGTCCTGAGCATGTCGTAGGGCACGACGTTCAAGGTTTGCGGAATGTCGTTCGCACCGCGGCGCTTATGTTCGATGAGCACCGAGGCGCAGTAGATCAGGATGTCGAGATCGTAGATCGTGGCGAGGCCATATTCCGAGTTGGCCGAAACATGGACGGTAACTTTTCGGTCCGGACTGACATAGTCGATCGGCTTCAGGCGCTTGCGCTTGGACAGGGAAAAGAATGGGCGTTCCATCGTTTCGCGCTGGTCGCGAAGCGGCAGTGCCGTCAGTTGCGGCAGAAAGAGGTCTACTTGACCGTCTTCGCGGTAGTCCTGTGGCATCTCATGTCCTGCAACACGCGTAAAACGCGTTTTACTCCATCATAACGATTTGAAAATAAAAGATTTATTGTGGATTCTCATTATCGCGCAAATCTCGCGCTCTCGATGACCGGACGCAGTGCGTCCAGAATCTCATCGACCGATGCGCGGCCTTTTGGATTGATGTTGATCGTGATGCCCTTCGCCTTGGTATCGGCGAGAACTTGTCCGATCTCCTTGCCCGAAGCTGCCGTCAGAGCCGGCTTCGCCTTTGGCGAAGGCGCAGGCCTGGAAGGTGTCACGGCCGCGGCCAGGCGTTCGCAGACTTTGCTGCCCTCGATCTTTTCCGCGCCGGCGGCCAGCAGCTCTTTCTGCTCGGCGGCGATTATGGCCGCCTCACCGAGAATGGCGTCGCGATAGCGCTCATCCTTGATGAGCGGCGACAGGCGCATGCCGTGACGGACCTTCAGGTCGCCTGGTTCCGCAAATGCGCTCACCACCTCGTCGGGGAGTTCGGCGAGTTGCAGCAGATTGTGAAGATTCTGCTTGGGGATCGCCAGGCGCTCGGCCATCTGCGCCCTGACGCCCTTATAATAGGCTTCCACCGCGTGCCGATAATTTCGGGCCCGCTCGAGATCGGTGACGTCCTCGCGCTCCCGGTTTTCCAGGTCCGCGAGACGGAAGGCGCCTTCGTCATCGAGCGTTTCGATCCGGGCTACGAGTTCGATCTCGCTATGGTTGTTCGCATGGAGCCAGGAGATCGAAAAATGACGACGTGTGCCGACGATCAGCTCATAGGGCTGTTCGGCATTGGGGGTTCGCCTGACGACCACCGGTTCGCGATTGGTTCCTTCCTCCCTGATCGATTCAATCAGGGAGGCGCAGCGGTCATAGCTAAGCGCCGCATAGTCGCGCGCATTGCCTGGCCAGATCGAGCATTCCGACGGCTTCAGGCGAATGGTGAGGCGCTTGACGGTGCGCGCGATCTCATCGAACGCAACCCCGCGCCGTTCGAGGAAGGACGGTGTCGCCGGTTCTTCGGCGGGCTTTTCTCGATCCGCGTGATCCCCGGCGACGGGACCATCGGCCGCGCGTGTCGGGGGCGGTGTCGTGCCGATGCTTTCGATGGCGTTCGCCAAGAGACTCCGCCGTCTGCCCCCCGCGCTGCTCATGCGGCCTCCGTCAACCGATCGGTGCCAAGCTGCGCCATCCGCGATGGCCACTGCTTGCAGATGTCTTTCTCTACCTCGCGGAAGACCATGTTGAGATTGTCGCGGCAGCGAACATAGGTCTGATGCGAGCCGTAGGGTTTGTTGATCTCGTAAATCGAAGACATCGAAAGTCCCGCATTCTTGATCTCTTCCGAGAGCAGAATCGGTGTCGAGAGCATTTGTCCGGCGTAGGTCTTCTCCATGACCTGGAGCATCTGCGCCTCGTTCGTGCGACTGGGCTGGAACATCGTGCAGACGACCCGAATGAAGCCATAGTCGATCGACGTGTCGAACTTGGAGACGAGATCCATCGCCTCGCGGCAGGTCTGCATGAAATGAATGGTCGACAGATAGTCGAGCTGCCGGGCAGGGACGGGGATCAACAGGCCATCGGCCGCAGTCAGCGTGTTCACGCCGAGAAACCCCATGGCCGGGGGAGGGTCGAGAATGACGACGTCATAGTCGTGACGAACTTCCTCCAGTCCGATCCGCAGCATGCGGAACGCGCCCGCGATCGCTGTCGGTCCTTCCTCGATCGTCGCGGTCAGTTCCCATTCGGTGTCCTGCAGGCCGAGGTTCGCCGGGCAGATGTCGATATTGGGCCAGGCTGTCTTCTGGATCGTCTTGCGCAGCGAATCCGCTTCGTCGATGCGCGGCGACAGGAAATTCGACAGCGTATGGGTCTCGTCGACCAAGGCCTCGAGATTGACGTCGAACATCACGCTCATCGAAGCCTGGGGATCGCAGTCCACGACAAGAACCCGGTAACCCCGCAGGGCAAGATAATCGGCAAGGTGCTTGCCCGTGGTCGATTTGCTGACACCGCCCTTGAAATTCTGCACGGCCACGACGACCGCTCGCTCGGACGGCAATTTGCCCATCTTGATACCGAGCGCTTCGCGAATCGCGATCAAATCCTCGACCGTGTAATATCTGCGCCCGTTGGCGGACGTCTTCGGCGCAGGAAGGCGTCCACGCGCTTCCGCCTTGGACAGGGCTTCGGGCGTCCTCCCCAGAAACTCCGCGGCGACCGAGGCCCCCATTGAAATATTGAGGGTTTTCCTGTCGGATGGATCTATCGCCGCTTGCCGCAGAACGGTTTTTGCATTCTCGCACGAGGTGATCATCGCATCGAGAATCTGACCCGACAGCAT
>NZ_AP017656.1:300000-375493 GCF_002355855.1 Sphingobium cloacae | reverse complement strand
CTCAGTCCGCTTCTGTGGGTTTGATGCGCCATGATAGCCACGTTGGCGGTTTCGAGCAAGAAAATGGCCACCAGACTTACAAGTTGACCGATGATCTCCGAGCCCCTTGCGCATGTGCGCGCTTTCTGGCCAATCGGCGGCGGCTGCGACCGATGATCTCCGTGCCTTTGCGTGTTGCTGCAAAGTCTGGCGCTGGGATTGTGGCGACAAACGGCTACCTGTGGATAACCACCGATGATCTCGGTACTTTGCGATGATCTCGGTGCGTATCAGCGATGATCTCGGTGCGAGTCGACCGATGATCTCAGAGCCCATACCTATTACTAGAATCACCCTATAAAAAACCGATTCGCGAATCGTTTTGATTTTTCGATTTTGGGTGAAGGAGGGCAGGGGGAGGGCGCAGAACGGCACCGACATCATCGGTGTTTCTGCAACTCTCGCGGCCTTTTCCCCTCCCAAACTGCCAACGGGGTTGATTTCACGCCTCAAACCTGTTGAGACATGCCCATCACAGCCCCCGGTAGATTCGGGGGGAAGGGCAGACCATGAATGGGGATCAGCATAGGCCGCTGGGGCATCAGTACGCACTAGCCATGCTCAACGGCGGCGAGGAGAGCGTCCGCAAGCTCGCCACCACCGCCGGCACCCAGCTCACCTTGGACGCATTCCTGCGCGTCCAGGACGAAGAACCGGTTCCTGCCTTCCTCCACTCCGCGCTTTGTGCGATGTCGCTGCCAACCAAGCGGCCCAAGGACGACACTCAGCCCATCGTCCGTGAGGACGGCAAATATGCGCTGGCCATCAATCCCAGGCCAGTGCTTCAGAATGTCGACGGCAAGTCCGTCATGCGAAGCCTTGGTGTGCCTTATGGCGCCTATCCACGCGTTGCCCTGATCTACCTCCTCTCTCAGGCGGTCATGAAGCAATCGCGGGACGTTTATCTTGGCCGCAATTTCACCGAGTGGATGCGCCGCCTTGGCTACCAGACCGTGTCTTATGGACCACGCGGGACGGCGAACCTGATGCGAGAGCAGGTGGATCGGCTGCTGGCGTGCGAGTGGCAGATCCGCTGGGACGGCACCGACACGGAAGACAACGCCTTCGCTGTCCGGGACGTCAAGATTTCCAACGAATATGCCGGTTCGCTCGACAAGAACGGCTCATTCGCGCGCGAAATCCGTATGTCCGAGGCGTTCTACTCGCACCTCATCGACCATGCCGTGCCACTCAATGAGATCGCCATCCGCGAGCTCAAGGGTACGCCAACGGCGCTCGATCTCTACACTTACCTTGCCTACCGGCTCCCGCGGATTGGATCCGACAAGGGCCAGGTTATCTCATGGGACCAGCTCGCCAAGCACCTTGGCAACGAGGCCGACAGCAAGCGCTTCCGACAGACCGTCCGCGAAACCATGCAGATCGTGTCGGCGGTCTATCCCAACGCAAATGTCGATCTCTCCGGGCGGAAGGTCATTCTTCATCCGTCACCGGCACCGCTGGAGCGCAAGCTCGTGGGGCCGCACCTTCGACTCGTCGGGGGCGAGGCTCCGAAAACGGCACCGAGATCATCGGTCAAACCGGCCCATGCAGCGAAGTCCGCGCCCGCGAAGGACGATGCGCCGACTCTTCCGTTCCCCGCCGGGTCTCTCTCATACGGCACGCGTGAGGCCGTCTTCCGCCAGATCGCGCTGACCAAGGGCCATCCGTGGTCAGTGGATGACATGGCGGCTGCATTCCGCAAGGGATGCCCCGATTTTAGCCGGCCGCGCACCGATTCAGAGTGGCTGCGGATCTGGGAGAAGTTCGTCGTCGCCTATGCTGAACGCCGCGCGAATCGAAGCGACGACTAACCGATGATCTCCGAGCCGTTCGCGTTGAGGCGAGCGCAGGCTGAATCTGTCTCCAAGTCTCAGACCGACCGAAAAGAGGAAAGGAGGGGCCGAGCGTGTAAGCAGGAGGTAGAATTATGCCGCTTACAGCCAGACGGCCATCGCAGGAGATAGTCGACATTGTCGGGGCCCTGGGCGGCACGTGGAGCGGCAATGTCGCGATGTGCCGCTGTCCCGCACACAGCGATCGCGATCCAAGCTTGTCGATTCGGCAAGGGGATCGCTGCATTCTCGTCACCTGTTTCGCAGGATGCTCGCGCGAAGACGTCCTGCGTGAACTGCGCCTTGTTCGCCCGGGTCGCCATTATCCGCCACCCGCCTTGGCGGACTCGCCGCGGCCGATGAACGTCGAAAGAATCTGGAATGAGGCGGTCGACGTTCCGGGCACCCTTGCCGAGCGCTACCTCCAGTGCCGGAACCTCCTCCCACCACCACGCGATCTTCGCTTCCATCCGCGTTGCCCTTACCTGCCCAAGCCGAAGACGATCTTCGAACCCGCTCTCCTGGTAGCGGTGCGCGAGGGAAACCGTCTGGTCGCAATTCAACGCATATTCCTGAACCCCGACACCGCCCATTACACGCGCAAGGTCATGCTTGGCGCCCCGGGGCACGGCGCTTGGCGGGGCGGGGCAGGGGGCAACACCCTTGCCATCGCCGAGGGCTTTGAGACGGCCGACGCTTTCGCGCGCCTGAGCAACCTCCCGTGCTGGGCTTCACTCGGCGCACGTCGGCTCAACCAGCTCGTCATTCCGCCCACGGTCACAACGCTCCTGGTCGCCGAGGACAACGATTCCGAAGGGCGCAGGGCAGCCGAAAGTGCCCAAGCGCATTACGCCCGGTCGGGCCTCATCATCGAACGCGCGCCCCCGCCGCCAATCTACAAGGATTGGGCAAAGGCGCTCGATGCCCGAGCGCAGCAGAGCCGCGTCTAGGCGCGAAGCGCCGGAGGAGAGGGGAGGGGGATCGAAAGGGTGTCGCTGCCGAGGGTGCAGCCCACTCTGGAGACCACACCCATGTCCGATCTCTTCGAAGCGGCCGCCCAGGCTGAGCGCGAGGCCGTGCGCCTCCTTCTACCCCGTCTGCGCTCCGACGAGGCCATTCAGCGTCGTCACCTCAACGACGCGATGACCAAGGCCTTCGGCGGTTCTGATGCCGACGGTCGCTGGACACAACGCGCCAGCTTTGAACTCCTCGAGCATGCCCTTGCCATCCATCTTCAGTCGAGCGCCCAAAAAATTGCGGCGTTCGGCGACGTCCGCGCGCTGATCGACTTGTCCGATCGCCTGCCCACTCAGACGGTTCGCAGCGAGGATCAGATCGAATGGCAGCAATTCTCGACACCTGTCGACATCGCTGCGGTTATGACGCTTCTCGCCAACGTCCAGCCCGACGACATCGTGCTCGAGCCGAGCGCGGGTAACGGCCTATTGGTCGCGCAGCTCCGTCACGTCGAATCGCTCCATCTGAACGAGCTCGATCCGCTCCGCCGTGGCCGATTGAAGGCGGCTTTCCCCTCAGCATCGATCACCGGGCACGATGGTGCGACCATCAATTCCACCCTCGCAAGCGTCGATCGACCAACCCTCATCCTGATGAACCCGCCCTTTTCGAGGTCGGTCGGCCGCGGCGCCGACGACTATGCCGCAGTCCGTCATCTGCAAGCGGCGCTGCGCCGTCTTCAACCGGGCGGCCGGCTCGTTGCCATCATGCCCGATTGGTTTGGCCCGAGCGCACGCATGCGTGAGCAATATGAGACGATCCTGCGCGACGTGAGCGTCCTGGCGGCCGTCCGTCTCGAGAAGTGCTACCTGAAGCATGGGACTTCGATCGCCGTGCGGTTGTTTGTCATCGACAAGGTCCCCGGCCGGTCGCCCCCCGCGCTCATCCAGCGTTCGTCCGTTGCCGAGCTGCTCGATATCCTGATCATCCCCGAACGATCGTCGGCGAAGCCCGATCGCGGAGCGTCGGCGCCGAAGCGCTCAGGTGGAGTTTCGCTCTTCCGGGCCGTCAAAAGCAGCCGTCCGGCGCCCCGCGCCTACCATGCCCCGGCACGCAACCACGTGCTCCCCGTCGAATATGCGAAACTTGAGACGCCGGCGCCGCTGCTCGAGCAGAGCGGCGTCTATCTTCCATATCGACCGAGCCGTATCAGCTTCGCGAGCGCTGGCGAGCATCCAACGCCGCTCGTCGAATCTGTCGCCATGGGCTCGATCCCGGCGCCGGTCCCAGAGTATGTGCCGGCGCTGCCCGAGCGCACCGTCGCCGAGCGGCTGCTCTCCGCCTCCCAACTCGAGACGGTCGTCTACGCGGGGCATGCCTGGACCCAGTGGATCCCAGGCACTTTCAGACCCGACAAGGAGGGTGTCGGCCTCGTGCTGGCCGAAGACGGCCATTCCTATCGTAAGGGCTTCTTCCTGGGCGACGGCACGGGGGCGGGGAAGGGTCGTCAAATCGCGGCCTGCATCCTCGACAACTGGCTCCAGGGCCGCCGCCGCAACATCTGGGTCTCGAAGAATGCGCCGCTCCTCGAAGACGCGCGACGCGACTGGACGGCCCTTGGCGGCCTTAACGGCGACATTCAGCCCATCTCCAACTGGAAGATCGATGAGCCGATCAGCCTCGACCAGGGCGTGCTGTTCGTCAGCTATCCGACGCTGCGTTCGATGCGTGGTGACTACGGTCGCCTGAAGCAGCTGGTTGACTGGGCCGGGGCCGATTTTGACGGTGTCATCGCCTTCGACGAGGCCCACGAGATGGGCGGCGTTGCGGGTGGGGAGGGCGCTCTCGGCACCAAGGATGGATCCCAGCAGGGAATCTGCGGCGTGCTCCTCCAGAACCAATTGCCCGCGGCCCGCGTCCTCTATGCTTCAGCCACCGGCGCCTCTGTCGTCAACAACCTCGCTTATGCGGTCCGACTGGGGCTCTGGGGCCCAGGGACCGCCTTCCCCGACCGGGAGCAGTTCATCAGCAGCATCAGCAAAGGCGGGATCGCCGCGATGGAGCTGGTCGCGCGCGATCTCAAGGCCACCGGCCTCTACATGGCCCGCGCACTGAGCTTCGCAGGTGTCGAATATGACATTCTGCGCCATGAGCTGACCGCCGCGCAGATCGAGATCTACGACACCTATGCGGACGCGTGGTCGATCATTCACCAGAACTTGGAGAAGGCGCTCGAACTGACCGGCATCGTCGATGCGCTTGAGAACGCGACTTTGAACAGCGGCGCCAAGGCATCCGCGCGCTCGCGGTTCGAGTCCACGAAGCAGCGCTTTTTCGGACAGGTTCTGCTCTCCATGAAGCTCCCCACCGTCATCGCCGCGGTCCACGAGCATCTCGCCGCGGGGCAGTCAGTCGTGATGCAGCTCGTCACGACGGCCGAGTCCATTCTTGACCGGAGACTAGGCGCGCTCAGCCCCGACGACCGCGCGGACCTCGAGATCGACCTCTCGCCCCGGGAATATATGATCGACTATCTGGAGCGCGCTTTCCCGACCCGTCAGATGCGGATCTTCACCGACGAGACCGGCGCGCAGCGCTCGGTTCCGATGGAAGACGAGGCGGGCAACCCCGTCTACAATCCCGAGGCCGAAGCGGCGCGGGCCCAGCTCATCGAGAATCTCTGCGCCCTTCCGCCGATCATGTCGGCGCTGGAGGGCATCCTCGAGCATTTCGGTCACGATAATGTTGCGGAGGTGACCGGGCGCACGAAGCGCCTCGTCTCGACCGGCGATGGACGGCAGAAGCTCGAAAGTCGCTCGACCAGGACCAGTCAGGCCGAGGCCGCCGCGTTCATGCAGGGTCGCAAGCGGATCCTCGTCTTCTCCGATGCGGGCGGCACTGGGCGCTCCTATCACGCCTCTCGAGACGTCCCCAATCAGCAGCAGCGCGTTCATCTCCTGCTCGAACCCGGCTGGCGGGCCGATCGCGCGATTCAGGGCCTTGGCCGGACCCATCGCACCCATCAGGCGAGCACACCCCTGTTCAGGCCGGTGACGACCGACTGCAAGGGCGAGCTCCGTTTCACGAGCACGATCGCCCGCCGGCTCGACAGCCTGGGCGCGCTCACCCGCGGTCAACGCCAGACGGGTGGTCAGAACCTGTTCGATCCCGCCGACAATCTCGAAAGTGAATATGCCTGCGCGGCCCTGGTGAGCTGGTTTCATCTGCTCGTCGGAGGGAAGCTGACCAGCGTCTCCCATGCCGAGTTCGAGAAGCGCACCGGTCTCGAGCTCTGCGACAAGGACGGCGTCATGAAGGACGACCTCCCGCCGATCCAGCGGTGGCTCAACCGCATCCTGGCGCTGCCGATCGCGCTGCAGAACAAGATCTTCGACGAGTTCCTCGCACTCGTCGAGACGCGCGTATCGGCCGCGCGCGAGGCCGGACGGCTCGATGTCGGCGTTGAAACCATCCTGGTCGATACGGCGACCCTCATAGACGACACCGTGCTGCGCACCGACCCGGTCAGTGGCGCGACCTCTCATCTGCTCACGATCGAGATCGCTCGGCGGCGGACGCCGGTCTCCCTTGAGCGGGTCCTGCGCATCGCCGACAATGACGGCACCGCCGATTATCTGATGAACGCCAAGTCCGGGATGGTTGCGCTGCAGACCCGCGCCCGCGCCCTCATGGAGGAGAAGGAGGGCACACCGATCCCGCGGTTCGAACTCATCCGTCCCACGCGGCGCGAATATATGCGCGAGCAAGAGCTGTTCGAAAGCGCCTGGAGCCCCATCGATCGCCAGCTCTTCTCCGAGAAGTGGCTGGAAGAAGCACAGGAGGCGGCCAACAAAGTCGATACGGAAACGATCCGCCTTGCGACGGGCCTCCTTCTCCCGATCTGGTCCGCGCTTCCCAACGACCACCTCGTCGTCAATCGCATCGCGGACAAGGAGGGCAACAGTTGGCTCGGCCGCCTGGTGTTTGACGATCACGTCGTGCAGCTCTTCACGAAGCTCGGCCTGGACCGGACCGACAATCTCCCGCCCACCGACCTCGTGAAATCCGCGCTGACCGGCCGGAGCGTCGATCTGGCACGGCCGTTCCCGATGTGCATCAAGCGCTCCCTCGTGAACGGATCACCCCGGATCGAGCTGGTGGGTGCGCCGCCGGCGCAGCTCGCCTGGCTCAAGTCGATCGGATGCTTCACCGAGGTGATCCAGTACCGGACCAGGGTCTTCGTGCCGGTACCGACGGCAGCCGAGATCGTCGGGCGGATCGTCTCGGGCTCGCCCTGACCGGTCTTCCGGCGATGAGGACGGTCCGATCGGCACGCGCGCACGGCGTACTTCTAAGCGACCTCAGGCACGCCTGAGAGAGAGGGAGGGGGAGCTGGGGTGGTGTTCGGAAATACCCGAACGCCAGAAGGAGTTACCCCTGTGATCCAGACCATCAAGCTCAACAAGCTGCGCCTGTCTCCGATCAACGTGCGCACCGCCCCGGACGAGCAGCTCCAGATCGAACCCATGGCCGCGAGCATCGAGGCCAAGGGCGTGCTGCAGAACCTTCTCGTCACGCCCGCCAAGAAGCCGCGCGGCACCTTCGAAGTGTTCGACGGCGGCCGTCGCTGGCGTGCGTTGCGCCTCCTCGCCGAGCGTGGCACCATCTCCGAGACCGATTTCGATGTTCCGGTCATGGTGCTGACCGGCGACGATGCCGAGCTGTCCGAGACGTCGACCGCGACCAACTTCCACCAGCTCAAGATGACGCCGGCCGAGGAATGCCGCGCGTTCCAGCACTTCATCGGCACCACGGGCGATATCGACGCGGTCGCCAAACGCTTTGGCGTGACCCGCCGCTTCGTCGAGGGGCGGCTGCGCCTGGCCTCGCTTGCGGAGCCGATCTTCGAGGCGCTCAGCAAGGGTGCGATCACGCTCGACATCGCCAAGGCCTATGCGTCGACCGAGAACCAGGAGAAGCAGCTTCTGGTTTGGAACAGCTATCAGTCGAGCCACGTCACGGCCGACACCATCCGCCGCGTGATCGCCAACGAGACGCTGAAGGCGAGCGACCCGATCGCGGTGCTGGTCGGCGAGGCGCGGTATCGCGACGCCGGCGGCAAGATCGATGGGGATCTTTTCACCGACGGCAATGACCGCTGGGTCGATCCCGAAATCGCTCACCGCCTCGCCGGCGAGATCATGGAAGCCGAGGCCGCACGCATCGGCCAAGAGACCGGTCTTGCCTGGATCCGCCCGATCGCGAGCAACTACGCGCACAACGCGGCGCACGGACTCTATCGCGCGATCCTGCAGCAGCCTCCGCTCACCGACGAACAAGCCGCGCGCCTCGCGGAGATCGAGGAGCGCCGGTCCGTCATCGAGGCCGAGATGCAGGACGAGGAGCTCGACGACGAGGCGTTTAAGCTGCTCGACCAGGAGGACGATCGTCTGATCGCCGAGGCCGAGGCCATCGAGAACCGCGCGCCGGTCCTGCCGGAGGAAATGAAGGCTCATGTCGGCGCCTTCCTTCTCCTCACCCCGCAGGGCGAGATGCGGCTCGACAGCCAATATTACAGCGAGCAGGAGCTCGTCATCGACGAGCCCGGCGACGAGGACCACGACGACGGCGAGGACGGAGAGTCGACGCGCGGTGGCGCCCGCATCGGCGGCAATGCCTCGTCCGAGCCGAAGTACCGGCCCGAGGCCGTGGCGCCCGGCGGCAAGCCGCTCAGCGCCCGGCTCTACGACGAACTGGCGGTCCAGCGGCGCGACATTCTGGCGTCCTGCATCCTGGCGCAGCCGGCGCTCGCGCTCGACTATGCGCTGTTCGTCATGGTCGACGCCCGGACCAACTCGGCGTCCCGCTACCTCAGCTCCGTGAAGTACGGCACGACCATCCGGGCCAGCGCGCCGCAGGATCCCGCCTCTGGCGACATTCCGGGCTCGCGCGCGCGCGATTATCTGGCCGAGGCGAAGGACGGTCTCGACGCCGCCTGGACGGAGCACGAGTGCGAGGTTGCGCGGTTCGAGGCCTTTCGCGCGCTCGACGACGACACCAAGGCCAACTGGCTCGCCTACATCGTCGCGATGTCGCTCGAGGCGAAGCCGGGTTGGTCGAACGAGCAGATCAAGCTTCACAATCGGCTTGCATCGATCCTCGAGATCGACGTCGCGAGCTGGTGGCGGCCGACCTCGGAGAACTTCTTCGACCGCGTGAACAAGGGCAGCATCCTCACGCTGCTCACCGAAATCGGCGGGCCGGCGCTGACCGTCCGTCATACCTCGCTCAAGAAGACCGAAATATCGGAAAGCTGCCAGAAGCTCTTTGCGGGCGAGGCGATCGTCGAGCCGGAGGTCAAGGAGGCGGCACTCGCCTGGGTGCCTAACGCGATGCGCTTCCTCGACGCCGCCACCGAAGCGCCGGCTGACCCGACCGAGGCCGATGACGGCGAAGGCGAGGCCAATGAGGTCGAGCCTTCGGACGGGGAGGGCGAACCCAGCGCCGATCACGAGACGCTCGAACCCGCGGACGCCTGAAGCGCGCTCCATCTCCTGAGCGACAGACCGCCGGTGCTCCTTCGCGCCGGCGGTCTTCCCTTGCCCAAACCACGGGACCAACGGTCATGCGCAGCAAACAGAAGCCGAGCCGCGACGCCGCGGCCGAGATCACCGACCTCATCATCCGCAAGCTCGAAGAGGGCGTCGCACCCTGGAGCCGCCCCTGGCGGGTCACCGGCGCCGGCGGGCGACCGCTTCGGCATTGCGGCACGCCCTATACGGGGATCAATGTCCTCTACCTTTGGGCAATTGCCGATGTGCGCGGCTATCGGTCGCGCTACTGGATGACATACCGCCAGGCCGAGGCGCTGGGTGCCAACGTCCGCCGGGGCGAGCAAGGCTCGCTCTCGGTCTATTATTCGAGCTTCAAGAAAACGGAGTCCGACCCCGTCACCGGCGCGGAGACCGAGCGCAGCATCCGCTTCCTACGCCACTACATCGTCTTCAACGCCGACCAGATCGATGGCCTGCCGGCCTATTTCTATCCGGCTGACGAAGATCCTACGCCGGTCGATCCTTCGGCGCGCCAATCCGCGATCGACGCCTTCTTCGAGCCGATTCCTGCCGAGGTGCGGCACGGCGGCGACCGCGCCTATTTTCACCCCACGTTCGATTATATCCAGATGCCGCATCAGCGCTCGTTCAAGTCGATGGACCACTATGCCTCGACCCGAGCCCATGAAACCGTTCATTGGTCCGGAGGCACGGCGCGGCTCGCCCGGACATTCGGCAAGCGGTTCGGTGACCAAGCTTATAGTTTCGAGGAACTCGTGGCCGAGATCGGGAGTGGCCTCGTCTGCGCGCACCTCGGCCTGCCCAATGAACTCCACGACAATCATGCAAGCTATGTGGGCCATTGGCTCGGCATCCTGCGCGCCGACAAGACCGCGATCATTCACGCGGCATCCAAGGCCGAGCAGGCCTTCAATTATCTGTGCGGGTTTGCGGACGACCAGATCAGTCCGGCCGAGTCCGCGCCCCTCGAGGCCGTCGAGCCGCTGGCCGAAGCCGCCTGACCCCACTTCCTCTTCGCCAAGGAGACCAGCCATGGGATGGCTGACCATGCCGTTCGCCTCGATGGGCGGACATCCGACTGCCAAGGCCTATCTCGACGCGCAATTCACCTACACGCGCGATGTCGAGGGCGGGACGAAGGGACTGAGGATCCTCGCCTCGTCCTGCCCCAAGAACCGCACCTATTACGCCGCTGCCCAAGTCCTGACGAATGGCATCGGGGGCGAGATCTTCGCGATCGTCTGCAAGGTCCTCTGGAGCCCCAACAGCAAGACCGGCGAAAATTTCGGCTACAAAGACAGTGCGCCGTTGCGGCGCTGAAATGGAGTATCAGTGATGATGAGGTAAGTTGAGAATGCCTCTGCTCGCCGGACTAACCTCGGGCCTCACAAGGTCTGAAATCCCGAAAGGGACGGGGAACAATAGCATGTTCGGAAAAGGCCAGATGCGTCTTAGTCGCAAATGGAGGCGATGACGGTCAGGGCAAGGTGCGTATGGTGAAGGCTACACTGCTTAAATCCCAGTCTGCAGCAATCTATATAGCGATACTGGCGAAAGCGACTGTCACGCCAGGTCCGGATGATGACAGCGGTCTCATGTCTTGGCCGCCTGTTTCTCAGCCCATCCGGTGCGCCTCTCGTCGAGGGGTTTAGTGGACGAACGGGACACCTAACCGCGCCGCATCTCCATTCAGCGTAACTACGGGATGCCCTAAACAGGCGGCTTCTGCCGGCCTGCATGGGTACGGAGCCGCCATATTACTCAAATGCCCGGGGTAATGCCCGGGACATCGACCTCTTCGGAGGCGGCGGTGCAACTGTATAAGGTCTCGAGCGATCGGGCCGAAAGCGGGGAAGACCGGGGGAAGGGCGGCAGCTGTGATTCTTCAACCACCGATCATGGGGTGTGCTGATGCTGCCAGAAACTGTGAAAGGCCGGTTGGAGGCCATTCCGGCGCTCGTTGCGTCGGGCAAAAGGGTGAATGGACTCTATCGTCTGATGGGGTCTCGCCTCCTTTGGGAGGAGGGGCTCCAGAAGATCGGATCCAACAAGGGTGCGATGACGCCGGGTATTGACGGCGAGACCTTCGCGGACTTCGGACCGGAAGACCTCGACCCGATTATCGCCAGCGTGACGGCAGGGACCTATGATCCCAAACCAGTGCGTCGGGTGTTTATCCCGAAAGGCAAGGGCAAACGGCGTCCGCTGGGCATTCCCACGCGCGACGACCGCCTCGTTCAGGAAGTGGCGCGGCAACTGCTCGAACGGATCTATGAACCGGTGTTCTCGAACGCCTCCCATGGATTCCGGCCGGGCCGGTCGTGTCATACGGCGCTTGAACACGTCAAAGCCGTATGGACGGGGGTGAAATGGCTCGTAGATGTGGATGTCGCGGGGTTCTTCGAGAACATCGACCACGACATCCTCCTGCGGCTGTTGCGGAAAAGGATCGATGACGAGAAATTCATCGGCTTGATCGGCAGCATGCTTAAGGCGGGTGTTATGGAAGACCGGGTTCACACCCGGACCTACAGCGGCACTCCGCAGGGCGGTATCGTCTCTCCAATCTTGGCCAACATCTACCTCCATGAACTCGATATGTTCATGGCGGAACGGATCGCGGCTTTCGAGAGGGGGAAGGTCCGTGCCACGAACCCGGAATATGGGCGACTGGCTGGGCGCATCCAGAAACAACGGAAGCGCGTCACCATGCTGCGGGCCAAAGACAATGTCGACGAGGTGAAGGTTGCGGCCTCCTTGGCCAAAATCCAAACCTTACTGCCGCAAAAGCGGTCCATCCCGTCGAGAGACGCGATGGACCCCGGTTATCGCCGACTTCGTTACTGTCGCTACGCGGACGACTTCATGATTGGGGTTATCGGTAGCAAGGAGGATGCACGAAGCGTGTTCGCCGAAGTCAGGGCATTCCTGACCGAGGCGCTGGCGCTCACGGTGTCCGAGGAGAAAAGCGGTATCCGCAAGGCGAGCGATGGAGCCGCCTTCCTTGGATATGAGGTCCGCACATATACGACACGCCAACGGGTTGTCCGGAGCCGACAAGGTTCCGTCAGCTTCCTTCGTAGGCCGCCGTCGGAAGTGATGCAGCTGCATGTCCCTTGGGAGAAGGTCCACGCGTTCGCTTCTGCAAAAGGTTATGGTGATCTGTCGGTGTTGAAGCCGCGTCATCGTAGCCTGCTGCTCAGCTGCAGCGACGTTGAGATCGTCCTAGCTTACAACGCCGAATTGCGGGGTTTTGCGAACTACTATGCTCTCGCCAAGGATGTGAGCTTCAAGCTGAACAGGCTTGAGTTTCTCCAGCGGTGGAGCTTGTTCAAGACCTTGGCCAGCAAGCACAAAACCAATGTGCGAGCGGTCGTGGCCCGCATGAGGACGGGGCAGGAATTCACCATCGGCTACGACGTCGATGGCCAGCCCCGATCGGTCAAAGTCTGGAAACTGGCTCATCTGAAACGTGATCCGGCCACCTCGTCCAGGATTGATATCCAGCCTTGGACGCAGGTGTTCACCCACTCACGTACGGACTGGGTTGATCGTCAGAATGCCAAGCAATGCGAGGCTTGCGGTCGATCCGATGTTCCGTGTCAGGTGCACCATATCCGGGGGATGGCCGATGTTTCGCACCGCGGTTTTGTCGTGAGAATGAAGGTGGCACGCGCCCGCAGGACGGTGGTCCTGTGCGAGCAATGCCACTGGGATACTCACAGAGGCCGCCTGCCCGATCTACGGCAAAGTGATGGTTCGTCACAGTGGAGAGCCGCATGCGGTGAAAGCTGCACGTGCGGTTCGGCGGGGGGATCAGGGCTGACTCCATGAGCAGCACCAATCCTACCCGACTGACCGAAGCAATGGGACCATGCGAGGACCACTGCCCGCGGCACATACTCGATCTTCTCACCCCCACCGACCGGGAGCATGCCATCGACTGGCGACGGCGCTGCGCCGAGAATCTGAAGCGGCGGGCCCGCAAGCTCGAGGATGGCGATCGGATCAGGCTGGAGACGCCGCTCACCTTCAACGATGGTCACGTCGGCCAGGAGTTTGTTGTCGAGAAGCGCGGCCGCAAGCTGTGCTTCCGGAATCCTGAGACCGGGTGTCGTTACCGAATCAGCCGCTTCATGGATCGGCAGTGGCAAATTGTGCCGACCACCAAGGTCCACAAGACGATCTTTGCCTGAGCCGGTGAGCCGGTATCATGTCTTCCGAAGAGGAACCCCCATGTTTGCTCCCGACCCCGGCCTTTCGCCGAAGCGTCTGCTCCTGTGCAGTCGCGAGAATGCCCAGCGCGTCGCTACGCGCCTTTTTGACCTGCAGCCCGGCCGCGTCAGCATCGTGCGAACCGGCAATCCGCTGCAGCCTTTCCGCGTCTGCACCATGCCCTGCCGCGGCGAGCGTGTTGAAGTCGAGATGGTGTCCTGATGCGCCTCCTCGCACCCTCCCTTCTCGCGATGGTGATGCTCGGTCCGGCCGCGCCGAGCGGCGCACAGACGTTTGAAGCGCAGGCGCGCGCGCTCGACGGCGACACCGTTGCCGTCGACTTCCGATTGCTCGGCGTCGATTCCTTCGAGCGCCGACAGCTCTGCCAGCGCGCTTCCGGATGCTGGCCTTGCGGCAAGGCCGCCCAGGATCTCGCAGCGAACGCCCTGCGCTCGAGGACCGCGGTGATCCGCCTCACCGCTGCCAACTCTTACGGGCGACGTATCGCGACGGTGACGATGGCCGGCAAGGACCTCGGGGAACGCCTCATCCGCGCCGGTCTTGCCGTGCCCGAAATCCAGTATCTGAAGAACGACCCCGGTCGCGCTACCCGGTACCGGGCAGCGTTCGCGCAAGCGAAGGCGAGCAGGGCAGGGGCCTTCGCCGGCACATGGATCGAACCATCACGCTGGCGCCACGGGGAGCGTCTTCGCTGCGAGCGACGACCGGCCCCCTGACAATCAGGCCGACGGCATCGTCTCCGCCCACCAGGACGGACCCTGCTCGAATTCGCCATCGAGCTTCACCATCGGCCCATCAGGCGTATCGGCGACATAGGGATTGATGAGCGGCATCAGCGTGGTCTTCATCCGCTTCTGCTCTCCCGCGACGCGGCCCCTTCGTTCCAGAAGGTCCTCGAGCCACTCAAGATCGTCGAGCATGGCGACGACGCCGCGGCCCGCAAGGCAGAAGTAGATGCAGCGCTGGAAGTCGTCAGCACCATCGTTCGCGAGGATCGCTGCCAGCTTCAGCTTGCCACCGGGCACGCCTTCATGGACCCAGCTGACCGCCTCGCGCAGCTCACGGACGGAATAATAGGCGTCCTCGACGTCGATGCCGATCGCGGCGTTCGCGATCATCCTTCGCGTCGGTCGGTTGTCGGCATCCAGCGCCGCGTCCCGCAGCGTGATGTCGAGGTCGAACCGTTCTCTGAATCTGGCGGCCGCCATGGCAAATCTCCTGCGACCGGGAACGTAACGTGAACAATAGTTCCCGTCAACCGCGTCGTCTCCCCACCATTCAGAAGGCGCAATCGATGGATATCGAGATCATCGTCGGGCTTCCGCACCTTGGCGCCGGTCCGATCCTCAGGCGAGCCTGCACGCTGCGGCAGCCCACGCTGATCTCCGCGAACTGTCTGTCGCGCTGGTCAGACCGGCGCGGCTGGCGCGAATGGACGGGCTGGCGGCTCGATCAGCTTCGAAACGCACGAGGCCTGGCGTCGCTCTGCCTCGATTCCGGTGGGTTCGTCGCAGCGGCCCGCTATGGCGGCTTCCCATGGTCGCTGGCGGACTATGTCTCGCTTGCAGCTGCCTATCCCTTCAGATGGTGGGCGAGCGCCGACTATTGCGTCGAGGCCGAGATCGCCGCCGACCGAGAGGAGGTCATCGACCGGCTCGCCCGGACGATCCGCGCCAACCGCGATTGCCGCAGGCTCGCCGAGGACCAAGGCAACGCCGATACCTTGATCCCGGTGATCCAGGGCCGGCGGCCGACCGACTATGAGCGGTGCGTCGACGCCCTCTGGGGCTCGCTCCGGCCTGGGGCGCTTATTGGCGTCGGAAGCATGTGCCGGCGCGACATCCATGGACCGGAAGGTCTCATCGCTGTCGTCGATCACCTCGACCAGATCCTGCCGATTGGTGTCCGGCTCCATGCCTTCGGCGTGAAGGGGACAGCGCTGCCATTCTTGCTTCCGTTCCGCCACAGGATCGCTTCGATCGACAGCCAGGCCTATGGGATCAGCGCGCGACGGGCGGCCCACACTGCCCGCACCCCCAAGACGGACGAGTTCGTCGCCGATCACCTGGAGCGTTGGGTGGCGGGCCAGCAGCGCAGGCTGAGCTTGCCGCCACAGCGGCTGCCCCAGCAGCTCCACGCCGAGCGGGAGAACCCTCCGTCCGATCCTTGGGAAGCGGCGATTGCGCGAGCCCGTTCGGAAATCCGTGACCTCATCGAGTCCGGCGATCTCGACCATGACGAGATTACCGCAGCCTGGGTCGAGCAATGGGCCGCTGACATCCACCGAAGGCAAGCCGCCGAGCAATGAAGAGGGGAGGGGGAAGGGCAGGGTTGAGCATCAGGCTCGACGGAAAGAAGGCGCGCACCCGCGAAGGAGGCGCGACGCCAATCCCGAAGGAGACCCGCCTTGACCCCATCGCATCCGAATGCAGCCACGACGCTGTCGCTCTCCAAGATCATGCTTGGATACAATCCACGTCGCTATTTCGACCGAAAGAAGCACGAGGACCTGGTCGCGTCGTTCCGGCTGCGCGGCATGCTTCAGCCGATGCTTCTCCGCCCGGCAGCCGACGTCGACGACACCTACGTCGTTGTCGCGGGAGGCCGCAGGTATCGGGCCGCCCTCGAGGCTTTCGGTCCAGAAGGGGAGGTGCCCGTCGTCATCCGCGAGATGACCGACCAGGAAGCGCTGGAAGCGGCGATCGACGAGAACGACAATCGCGACGATGCGTCGGAGACGGAGCAGGCGGACGCCGCCGTTCGGGTTCTCGCCGCCTGCCAGAATGATCGTGCAGAGGCGGCGCGGCGGCTCGGCTGGTCCCAATCCAAATTCGACCGCCGCCTCGCCCTCGCGAATCTCTCCGACGCCGTGAAGCTCGCGCTCGATGAGCGCCGCATCAAGGTCGGGCATGCCGAGCTGCTCGCTGCCATTCCAGCGGACAAGCAGGACAAGGCTCTCGACACGATCACCGCTTCCGGTCTCGACGTCGGAAAAACGCGCGACCTCCTGATGCGCGTCACGCAGGATCTCGCCAACGCCTGCTTCGACAAGACCGAATGCATGGCCTGCCCGTTCAACTCCGGAACGCAACGAGCCCTCTTCGAAACCCATGTCGATGAAGGCCATTGCACCAATCCCGGCTGCTTCCAGCTCAAGACCGAAGCAATCGAAAAGGCCCGGATCGAGGCCCAGGAGCGCGCTGCGGCTGCCGCACAGGCCGAGGCCGCCGATCGGCAAGCGGACGGTGACGATGGGGAAGCTGCTCCCGACGCGGACGAGCTGGCAAATACCGACGACGATGGCGACGGTGCAGCCTCGCGTCCAGGGGTTCGAGCGACCGCGGTCGCAGCCAATCGGTCGTCGTCCGGCGCGATCGTCAAGCCGGCCGCCCGGGCTGACGGTGCGACCGTCTCCGTCAAATCGATCGCCGGCCGCACCGCCGACCTTCGGGAGGCGACCTGGCGAACGGCGCTTGCCCGGGGCCTCGCCGATAATCCCTCCCATGCGCATGCTGCGATCCTCGTCGCCGGCCTGACGGGTACGCTCGCGCAGATCAAGCCGGCCACCTTGACGTCCCGCGCCGGGCTGCTGGTCAGCCCTTCGTTTCCCGACCTGAGCTTCGGAGAGAAGATCGAGGGGATCCGCGCGCTTTCGGACGCGCAGGCAGCGACCGCCCTTGCCGCGATCGCAGCGGCCTATGCGCGCGACGTGCAGTCGTTCGCGCATGTCGCCGACCTTGCCCGGGCGTTCGCAATCGACATCCGGCACGGCTGGCGTGTCGATCGATCCTTCCTGGAGCGGTACACAAAGGACGAGCTCAAATTCATCGCTCAGGAGTGCGGCCTCATCGCGCACTTGGGCGAGAAGGCGTTCGCGAAGCTGCTCGCTTCCAAGAAGGCCGACCTCGTCGCCGGGATGCTCAACGCGGTCGGCTTCGATTGGACCGGCCGCCTGCCGAGCGGCATGACCCTCGACGGCAAATACGGGCCTCCTCCGGCTCCTCTTCGCGCCGAAGCCGACCGCGGTGTTTCCGCGATCGCGGCCTGACGGCCCTCACTCCCTCCGAAATAAGGACTGACAATCATGCTGATCGCAAGTCTCTTGCCGTTGCTCGGCCGCTACTCGCTTGGATTCGACCTCGTCGCGGGTCCGGGCGAGACCGTTACGTTGACCGTCATCCCTCGCGCAACGGAGGGCAAAGCCCAGCGCCTCGAGACGGGAGAGCTGCGGCCGATCTCGATCACGGCGACGGCAGCGGAGATCGACATCGAACTCGCCAAGGGGGCAGACGGCGCGCTCGGCCAGCTCATCGCTTCGCGCAAAACGCTCGCCGAGCAGATTTCCGAGCAGCGCGAGGCGGCCGAGGCCGCACGCGCGGCATCGGCGGAAGCGGCCAAGGCGAAAGCCGCCTCCACGGCGCCGCGACCGTCCCCGACGAGCAGCTCGCCGGCCACGCCGCCTCCGGGCTCGCCTCCGGCCGATGCCAAGTCGGACGAACCCGCCAGCCTCTGGTGAGCACCTCGAGCCCCTGTCCAACGCCAAGGAGTACGCCCCAATGCAGATCAACCAGCTTGACCGCGCCTATCGATATGACGGCATCGATCTCCCGGTTCCGCCGCATCTCGCCCACGACCCGCAGGCTCTGCGAGCCTATCACGCAACGCTCTACCCGGCGATCCTCAACGCCGAGACGGTCGACGTTGGCGTGACCGGCGGCGTCCACGTCACCGAGTACCGCCGCGCCGTCGGCACCAAGGGTTGATCGTGCCCCGCCGCCACGGCGGAGCCATCCCCGCCGCACCGCGCAAGACGCTTCTCGAATGGATCGAGTTCGATGATGGCAACGCAACCGGCATCTCCCAGCCTTCCTGCAGCATCCAGGCCCGGGCCCTCCATGCGCAGCTCGCGCTCGAGCCCACTCACCGAAGCCACTCCCCCGAGCCGCTTCAGCCACCAGCAAGCCTCCGACTTCCGCCGCTCGGCTGATCTCGCGGGCCGATCGGTTGAGATCTCGCCGGACATACCACGAACCTTCGACCAGCCTCTTGCACGACACCATAAGCTGATCGGGCGTTGGGTGGCGTCGCGCGAGAAGGCGACGAGACGATATTCCCGCTGCGAGGCGCGACGGCGCATCGAGCATGTTTTCATCTCTGCCGCTGGCGAGGCGCTGCGTCCGATCGATCTCGCCGAGCTTCGCGTGGTCGTGCTCAACGGCGAGTCCGAGGGAGCGCCGGCGATCGTGATCATCTGCGAGAGCATCGGCCAACTGGATCTCGGATGGATCGAGACCAGCGAGGCGCCGATCGCCTGGCGCGCGGCTGCCTACGTGGCGCTCGAGCAGACCCTGGGGGCTGCCCTGCCGATCTTCGGCTACCAGGATCTCTTCGACGAAATATCCAATTACTATTGGGACGGCGAGACCGACGATGACGCCGCCCGCCAGTGCCTCATCAACTATCACGGCGCAGATCCCGGCGACCTCGACGAAGTCGCCCTGCCGTCGACCATGGAGGCCAAGAAGCCCGCATGGATGATCGCGGCGAATGCAGCGCCGCTGGCGAAGCTGCCTCTCGACCTTCGCAAGGCACTACGCGAACTCCGCAGCGCTCACGACGCGCTTCGGCTCCTGCCGGGAGATTGCAACGCCTGGCACTTCGACGGGCAAATTCTCTACGAATATGTTCCCGGCCTTGAGGAATGTTCGACGCTGCCCCCGTTGACGCTCGTGCCGGTCGAGTTCTTCGCGGCCGAGGTGGACGATGTCGGACGCCACGGCATGGAATACGGCTTCATGGATGTCGCGGGGATCTGTCCGCTCTCCGAGGCCGCGCACGTCGAGCGATGGTTCGCGTCGCTGCGGACCGGCGCTCACTTCCTGCTCGCTGCGCAGCAGCTGATCCAGCTCGATCCCGACAAATTGTGAGGCCCCCATGCCGGACCATAGCGCCCATTTCGAAGCCACCGCCGGAGGCATGGTGCTCACCAACGCCATCCTCCTGTACCGCACCGAGACCCCCCGCGGACTCGATCCCCACCGCGCCCCCAGGCAGGATGGACATGCCTTCGCCAGCATCCATCATGTCGAGCATGGCGGCGAAGGCGGGCCGACGATCGCCGCCGGCACGCCGCTGACCCGCGCCCACCTTCGCCAATGGACCGAGGCGCTCGGGCGCGCAGCGCCGCCTCAGATCCTTCCCCACAATGTGCTGGTTGCCCATCGCGACATGCTCGCCTGGTGGACGCCCGAGCAGGTCCGCCCGGCTTATTTCGATCTGTCCACACCGCCGGCCGGCCTGCGCGTTCTCGCGCAACGGACGATCCGGCCCGTTCCGTATCCCGCCCAGCTGTTCGTGGCGACGCCGCGCCGGCTCGGGGTCTATGCACTCGCCGAAAATGAGCGCCCCTCGGCGACCACGCGGGTGCTCCACTCGCCGGTCCTCAACGTCTTCGTCGATGGCTCTCTCTGCTGGGGGAACATCCCGAGGCCGCGCACGCTGGACGTCGCGGCCATCCCCGACTTCGAGCGGGCGCTGTTCGATTCCTGGTCGACGCACCCCAATCCCGGGCAGGAGCTGACCGTCACCGGCAAGGGTGGCCTGCTGAAGCTCTGGGACGACCTTGCGGCGCGCCAGGCGACGCGCTTCCCGGTGAGGCGCCTCCGGCCGTTCACCGGCACGAGCCAGCGACCTCCATCGAGAAAGGCCAACGCCGAACCGATGACGCTCGAGCGGCTGATCGCTGAAGGCGCGGCGTCATGACCGTCCTCGCCGACGATCCGACCGCGGCCGCCATTCTCGCAGCGGCGTCCTGTTATCCGGTTCCGCCGGTCGGTCGGTCCCCCGCGATCGACGCGGTACGCGCCTCCCGCACAAGCCAATGTCTCGCGGTCGGGAGGGACGGAGTCATGCTCATCGTGCGACGGCCATGGCTCGAGCTCGACATTCCCGTCACGCCGCCGTTTCCCGCCTACCTGCCTTATGGGAGCGTCGGCGAGCGCCGGGCGGAACTACGCTGCGGGCTAATGCCCCGCGAACTGCTCGGCCGGATTCTCGATCACTTCCGAGCGGCCTTGCCCAACGAAGCTGCCGCCTTCGTCCTGTGGAACGAGAATGAGCGAAGCTTCTCGATCCACTACCCCCAGATCGACGATGCCACTCCGTCCCGCGTGACCTATCGGTCCCCGATTCTGGCGCCCGACCAACATCTCATCTGCGACATCCACAGTCATGCGCATGGCGCGGCATTCTTCAGCGCGACGGACGATGCCGACGACGCGCACTCCACCAAGATCGCGCTGGTGCTCGGCCGTCTTGGTCAACCGGAAGGACCCGCCATCGCTTCGCGATTGTGCGCCGGCGGGATGTTCCTGCCGCTGCCGCGCAGCCCGTTTTCAGGAGACGACGATGCAGCCTGACATCCCCAATCGCCACTATCTTCCTGCCGGCTTCGACAATCGCGCGATCAAGGTCCTTCTAGTCGGCTGCGGCGGAAATGGCGCGCAGATGCTGATGGGACTGGCTTCGCTCGAGACAGCGCTACGCGCGATCTCCACCCGGTCGCTCCAGGTCACCGTCGTCGATGACGACGTCGTCAGCGAAGCCAATCTCGGCCGGCAACCCTTCTACCGATGCGACCTCGGCGCTTCCAAGGCCCGCACGCTCGTCGAGCGGATCAATCTCGCGCACGGCCTTTGCTGGCGAGCCGTCCATGGCCGCGCTCCCGAAGCGGTCAAGATCGCCGACGTGGATATCCTCATCAGCTGCGTCGACACCGCTTCCGCGCGCCGCGCCCTCGGCGCCGATCTGGCGAATGGGAAGCCCGTGCCCGCCTACTGGATGGACCTCGGCAACCGCGCCGGAGACGGGCAGTTCCTGATCGGGTCGCCTCGCCGCTCCACCGCCCACGACCGGCGGCGCCTCCCGACCGTCGTCGAATATTTCCCCGAGATCGCCGACGAAACGGAGCCCGACGACGATGCGCCGTCCTGCTCGGTGGCCGAGGCGCTCGAACGGCAGTCGCTTTTCGTCAACCGCGTCCTGGCAAGCCACGCTCTGGCGCTGCTGTTCGACCTCGTCGGGCGCGGGTCGATCGGCCACGCTGGTGGCTTCATCAACCTCGTTCGCGGGCAATGCGTCCCGATCCCGCTTCCCGCGGTCGAGGAGGCGCAGGATCAGCGCGTATCGGCCGCGCTGCCCGGACCCGCGTGATGGGCGCTCGATCCTCCAGGGCCGAGGTGCGCAACCCCGTTCTTGCCCTGCCGGCGGTCGCCCGGCTCCGGGCGCTCAGTCCGGAGGCGCGCCTCGCGCTGCTGTCCGTGCTGCTCGACATCCAAAGCGAAGCCCGGCTGCGCGCCGAACGGAGCTGGCAGAGCCGCAAGCCGCCGGTTGCCGCATACTGGGCCGCCTGCGGTGTCTATGCCGGTCACATCGCGCGCGCGATCGGCCCCGGGGCCAGGGCGTCGGCGCGGCTGACCGCCAGGAAAAGAAGAGGGGGAAGGGGAGGGGCGAGCGGACGTGCGCTTTAGCCCGGAGAACCTCCCCATGCACTACGATGTCGCGATGCGCCACCAGCAGGCGCTCGATCCCAGCGCGCTGACCACGATGGCAGCCACCCTCCACGCGATCGGTGCCGCCATCACCGACTGCCGCAACGCGGGCAAGGACCCCGAGATCGACGCGGCGGTCATCCTTCTCGCCCGCCACCTCGGGACTGTCTGCGAACGCCGCCCGGACGACATGGCGCTGCGCCGCAACTGCTTGGACCAGATCGCCGAGATCCGGCGCCACCCTGTCCTGCGGACCCTCGCTTGTCGTGGTGTCGCCTACGACGAGGCTGCCAAACGCACCTTTCACAGCGAGGGGCGCATTGCCATGCGCCGGCTCGCCGAGGCCCTTGGGCTGGAGGCCGATAGCTACGAGGTCCGCTCCAACAAGGGTGGTCCGGCTGTCTCGGGCGAGATCACCCTCCACGGCGAGGAGGTGTACGTCCACCTCAGCCTGGGCGCGATGGGGGCCGGCCGCGAAATCCTGTTCCGGCGCTGCAGGGGGCGCAAGGACTATACCGGCGGGCGCAACCACTTTGCCTCGATCGCCGAATTGCTGGCCCCGGACCGCTTCGCCGACCGGCTCCGCCGCGAACTCGCGCTCTCGCCGCCGGTCCGGCAGTCCGAGCGCCTCTTCGCCTGACGCCGCCAGTTACCAGGCCGCCGCCCTTTTCCGGAGCCGTCATGCCACCCATCGCCCAGCTCGCAGCCGCGGCAGCGGCCACTCGGTCCTATCCGGCCGTCCCCGGCCTGCCGGACATCGCCATCACTTCCGAGATTGTCGCCGCGATCCGCGCCGGCGCCTGGATCGTCTTCAACCTCTCAGGCGGCAAGGACTCGAGCGCGGCCCTGTTCGCGGTCAACCTTCAACTCGATTCACTCGGCCATCCGCGGGCGCGGCGGATGGCGATCCATGCCGATCTTGGCCGCGCCGAATGGGATTCGACCCCCGATACCGTCGCGCGCATAGCCGCTAGCGCCGACGTGCCGCTGACAGTCGTGCGCCGGGCGGCCGGCGACCTGGTCGACCGCTGGATCCAGCGGTTCGAAAGCGGCAAGCGCCGCTACGAGGCGCTCGAGACCTACAACCTGATTGGTCCCTGGTCGTCGGCATCGCTCCGCTTCTGCCAATCCGAGATGAAGGCGGCCGTGATCGGTCCGGCGCTCGCCAGAATGCTGCGAGGCCAGCAGATCATCTCCGTTCTGGGCCTGCGCCGCGACGAAAGCCACAACCGCGCCGCCACCCCGATCGCCAAGGCCGATCTTCGCCATGCCAAGGCCGGGAACCGGCACGGCACCGCGATCACCCTCTGGCACCCGATCGCGTATTGGAACAGCGAAGACGTATTTCGTGCTCACGGCACGCTCGGCATCACCCTGCACGAGGCCTATTCGATATGGGGCGCAACGCGCCTCTCGTGCCGCTACTGCATCTTCGCCTCGCTTCACGACCTGTCGGCTTCTGCCGCAGCCCCGGCGAACACCGAGGCTTATCGCGAGCTCGTCGGCATCGAGGCGCGATCGACCTTTCCATTCCAGCCGACACGCTGGCTCGCCGACATCTCACCGCATCTGTTGAGCGGCGGGCTCCGCGCGGACGTTGAACGCGCCAAGGCCGACCAGCTCGAGCGCCGGCATCTCGAGGCCTCGATGCCGGCAGGCCTCAGATACGTCAAAGGCTGGCCTCCGCGGATGCCCACCCTCGCCGAGGCCGAGGATATCGCCGCGGCACGGCGGCCCATCCTGGCGCGCCACAGGCTCGAGAACCGCTATCCGACAGGATCAGCCGTCCAGGCGCGCTTTGCAGAGCTGAGGGTCGCGGCCGGGCGGCAGATGTCGTCGTGACGACGATCCATGCCGCCGCCGGCTCCTTCCGGATCGTCGCCCGCATCGAGGACCCGCCGCCCCTGGGCTGGCGCTTCTGGATGCTTGCCGGCTTTCCGGGCGATCCACTGGATCCGAGCGCCTATGGCGGCTCGCGCTGCCTCGCGCTTACCGTCGTCGACATCGATGGCAGCGACCGCTGGCTCTGTGCGATGGAGCTCGACCACAGCCTCCGCCTGCTGTGCTCCCATGATCTTTTCCCCTGCCCGAGCCAGGCAGGTGCGGACGCCTTCGCACACGCGATCATCGCCCGCCACGCGCGCCGGCCCGCGCTCCTCTGACCCACGGACCACGTCCCATGCAGACCGACCGCAGCCAGCGCTGGCGCGAACGGCGCGCTCTGTGGGCGCGCGATCTCACGCTGATCGATCCCGGCGCCTACAGCGTCGACGTCATCGATCACGCCGCCGCGCGCGCCTTCATCGCGCAGCACCATTATCTGCCCCGCTATCCGGCCGCGCAGCTCGCGGTGGGGCTGTTCGCGCGCAAGGGCGCGCTCGAAGGCGTTGCCGTTTTCGCCGTTCCGACCACCAGCGCCGTCGTCTCGCGCCACACCGGGTTTGACGATCCTCGCCGCGGCTGCGTTCTCGCGCGCCTCATTCTGACCGACGCCGTGCCGCAGAACGGCGAGAGCTTCTTCGTCGCGCGGGCCTTTCGCCACCTGCGCCGGGAACGGCCTGGGATCGAGGCGGTGGTGTCGTACAGCGATCCAGGGGCGGGGCATATCGGCCGCGTCTATTGTGCGCTCTCGGCCGCCCACCGCGCAGTCACGAAGCCGCGATCGGTCCTTCGGGTCGGCAACATCACGATCTCGGGGCGCACGCTGTCCAAGATCCGCCTGGGCGAGCAGGGCCAAGCCGGCGCAATCGATCAGCTCGTCTCGCTGGGGGTCCCGAGGCCGCGTATCGGCGAGGAGCCGCGAAGCTGGTTGTGGCGGCTCCAGCGCGAGCGCCATCTCGTCACGCATCAGCAGGCTGGGCTGTTCGCCTATTGCTTCGAGCTGACGCGCGAGGCCCGCCGCCGCGGCCGCACCCTTCCGCGCCTGCCGTATCCCAAGGCCCTTCCGCCGCGAAACGCGCTGCTTCCGCTCATTTGGCGCGATCAGGAGACCCTCCATGGCTGACATCACGCAGCTGCCCGTCATAACCGCGGCCGATGCCGAAAGCATCGGCTTCGCCCGCTTCAACGACGTGCCGACGCTTCCGATCGACATCCCCGACGGCAACTTCACGATCAGCGCCAAAACCACCGACGGTCGTCGGATCACGTTCTTCTTCGGCGAATACAAGCGCGGCTCCCCGCCAAGCTTCGTCGACATCCAATATCACGACAACGGGACACGCATCGCCAACGCGAACGGCGGTACGTCACCGACCTTCGACATGCTGACGATCGGCCTGGGCGGCCGGAACGTCTTCGACAGCCGCAGGCTCGGACCCGACGACAAGCCCTCGATCGCCGTGATCCTGATGGGCGAACCGACCGTCCCGGCACCCCAGCACGACACGGCCGCCGGATAACTGGCGAGACCCGCTTTCGAGAGGCGGCCCGAAGACACCCGCCTCTCCGGCGATGTCGCATCGGACAAGCGAGGGGAGGGGGGCCTTGAGTTTGGCGGCATTCAGCCGCGTTCAAGCCCGAGGCCCCTATGATCACCTCTGCCACGCCGAGGCCGGTCGACACCATCATGGTGTGCGCGCCGCCGCCGGTCGTCCTCGCCTATGGTATCGGCGTGGACTCCACGGCCCTGCTCGTCGAACTCGATTCGCGGGGCGAGCCGCCGGACTTGGTTCTCACGGCCGATCCCGGCGCCGAGAAGCCTGATACGTACGAGTACCAGAAGTTGATCGCGGCGTGGATGGCCGCGCGGCGCATCCCCTATGAGGTGGTCCGCTACGTGCCGCAGCGCTTCAAGCACTGGCCACCCTATTACTGGATCCTGGCCAACGTGCTCACCAATGCGACGCTCCCCAGCATCAGCCTTGGCCGGCATAGCTGTTCTCTCAAGTGGAAGGTCGCGCCGCAGGACGCCTACCTCAAGCAATGGGCGCCGGCCCAGGCCGCGTGGCAGCGAGGCCAGAAGGTCGTTCGGCTGATCGGCTACGATGCCTCGCCTGCCGACACGCGTCGCTACGCGCATGCGTCCGCGTTGAACGATCCGCTGTTCGAGTGCCGCTATCCGCTGCGTGAGTGGAACTGGAACCGCGACCGGTGCGCCGCGCGTATCGAGCAGGCCGGTCTTCCGATCCCTCCCAAATCGAGCTGCTTCTTCTGCGGGGCAATCCAGCCGGACGAAGTACGGGCGCTGCCATCCTGGTGCCTCAGGCTGATCGTGCTCATCGAGGCGCGCGCGGAGCCTCGGCTGCGCACCGTCGAGGGGCTCTGGCGGCGTTCGACCAGGACGAAGCCCGGCAGGATCACAGACTTCATTTGCGCCGAGCGGCTGCTCCCGGCCGCCGAGATCGAAGCCATTCGCCGCGATGCACCCACCGATCTCATCCGGTTCCAGGATGCAGCGAGCATCGTGCCGCTTCCCCAGCGGCCGACGATGGAAGCCTGGATCGAGACCTTCAACGCCGGCCTGATGGAGGCTGCATGACCGATCAGCTATCCCGCATCGCCGAACTCAACGACCGCTGCCGGCACGGCCTCGATCCGACTGCCCGCGTCGTCATCACTGCGGCTTGCGTCGCCGCCTTCGCCGGCGATCTCTCCGCCCAGGCCGAGCTGCTCGCAGCGATCCGAGGTTACGCATTCACGCGCGACGATGGCCCGGAACGCTCTCGCGGGGAGTTCACCGTCCGTGGCCACGCCGTCCGTTTCGCGATCGACTATTACGACCGCGCGCTGGGATGGGGATCGGAAGACCCTGGCGATCCGCACGTCACCACGCGAGTCATGACGATCATGCTGCCCGAGGACGACTGAACCTGGGAAAAGTGAAGGGGAAGCGGGTCGGGCAGTAGGCGCGTGAATGCAAGCGGACCTACCCTGCGAATGACCTTGGGGCCCGCCGCAGACGCGCCTTTCCGCATCCATCGTCCATCCAAGGGAGAAGCCCATGCGACGGATCGCCTCCGCCACGCCCGCTGACGGGCACGCCATTGCGGTAGCCGTTGAGCGGCTGCGCGAAGCCCGTACCTTGCTTCGCCAGGCCGGAGCGCGTCAGGCTGCTTCGGCCGCCGGCAAGGCGATCAGCAGCGCCGAAGGCGCGGCGCGCCATGTCCAGCATCGCATCCGGAGGACGATGGAATGAGCCGTCACGACCTTCAGGCCAAGCCGGACAGCCCAGACGTCGTCCGCGCGACGGTCGGATGGGACCGGCCGCTTCAGACCTTCTTCGCGCAAGTCTTCTTTCGCACCGAAGACGAGCCCGCCGAAGGCGAGCCCCTCGTCTGGATCGGCACGGAGCCGGGCGAACTCCTCTCCGCCGAGGCCGCGATCGCCGTTGTCGCGCCTCATGCCATCATTCCTCCCGATCTCCGCCGGCAGCTCACTGCCGATATGCAGTCGTCCATCGGCGTCGAGGATGGCAGCCAGCAAGTCGCCGCCAAGCGCTACCTGTTCGGCTCGACTCACTGAAGCTGCAATCAGACAGGTGCCGGCGCGGCCGAGCCGCTGCCGCCACGATCCTTTCCAAGGCTCGATCATCACCGATCCCGCGATCACCGCGCGGTGGCCGAACGTGCGCGCTGCGCCGCGCCCAACCAGAGGAGACCATCATGGCCGACCGGGTATCCGCCTCCATCGTCATCGGCGGCGCGCTTGACGCTCCCGCCTTCGCAGAACTTGCCGAGCTCATCGCCGCCGAGCGCCTTGCCGTCGAGTGGGACGGCGATCCGTTCGAGCCGGAACATCGCGTCGACGGCGAGCCGCTTCGCCTGTTTGCGCACGAAGTCGCAGGCGGTCGCTTCGAGGAGATCGAGGACTGGTGCGTGATGCATCGCGTCCCCTTCGTACGCTGGTGCGGGGGCTATTCCGGGCAGTGGGGACCCGAGCGCGTCGTCGCCATCGGCGACGGCAAGGCGGTGTCCTATGCTGTCACCGAGGACGACGAGGTTGTTATCAGCCGCAGCACCATCGCGGCGCTTGGCTCGCTCGATGCGATCTTCGCTCATTTCGATGCAGCGGAATTCGTAGCGCCGGCGCTCGTCGTTGCGGATGCCGCTCCCGCGCTCACCTCGACTGACGGAGCGCACCATGTCCAATAGCTACACCAAGGCGGCGTTCGACCTGACCGTCACCGTCGCCGAGGCCGACATGCTCCGCCGGGTCATCGCCACGGTGGAACTGATCGACGACACCGAGGCCGGGATCGACGTTCGCGAAGCGCATTATACCAGCCTTGGCCCGGACTTCGCCGCCCTGTTCCCGCGCAGCGACGAGGACCCGTTTGGGGGATTGCTCGACCTCTTCGAGGATCCGCAATATCCCTATCTCGATTTCGATGTCGCGTTCAGCGAGGCCGACCAGCTCGGCCGGGTGCTCGTGACGTTCTCGGGCGAGCAGTTCGGAATCGATGTCGCGGCCAGGCTGATCCAACATTGCGCGCGCTCGGCGCTGCCCTTCGGGTTCGAATGGGCGTCGGATTGCGACAGGCTGCGGATCGGGGAGTTCGGCGGCGGCTATGTCGTCATCAGCGAACACGGCATCAGCTATGGCCACACGACCCAATTGCTCGACCGTGCAATTGCCCGGGCACGGGATGAAGGCGCCGACGGATTCGTCCTCGCGATCCGCGATCCGCAGCACGGGCTCAGCTTCTGGAACGACGATACCGGCTTTGACCGATTGTCGCGCGCGCGGGTCTTCAGCGAGGCCGAGGCCGCGAACCATAACGTGCCTCTCGCGCACGACCAGCCCGAATGGCTGGCGATGCCGGAGCCCCTGCGCCTTTGATCCGAACGTCGCGATTGCGCGATCGACACAGACGTATAGCATCGTCGCCGGAGATGCCGATGACTTCGATACCCACCGATCACGACGCGATGCTGGCCGCGCTGACCCGGCTGATACCGATCGCGATGAGCGATACCGGCCAGTCGCGCCGGGTCGCGAACTTCCTGATGGCGTGGTGGAACGGGCCGGAACTCGGCCATTTCGAGATCGCCGACCTGTTCGGGCTGGATGTCGCTGTGGCCAACGATATTGCGACCATCGTCGGCTATCTCGGACAACGCCCCGGCGCTATCTACATCGATGCCCTCGGCTTCGCCGAGGAGATGCAGGACATCATCGCGCTCTGGCGCAAGCCGGTCTCGACTTCGGCGACCTGACCGGGCGCCGGTACCCGAATTTTCGGACCGAGGCCGCCACAGACACCCCCCCCGGAGGGGCGCCAAACCTTGCGCGATATCCATCGCGCGCCATAACGGGAAGTCGTCGGGCGAAGATCGCCAGGGCGTATCCTTTCGTGGGAGGTGCGGTTGCCGGAAGAGAACAACCTGGTCGCGATGACGATCGAAGTCGTCGCAAGCTACGTGGCGCACAACAATATCCGACCCGAAGACGTGCCGGACTTCATCGCCAAGACTCACGCTGCGATCACCGGCATCGCCAAGGAACCCGAAACACCCGCCGAAGAGACACCGGCGGCCGAGCCCGAGTTCACGCCGGCCGTCTCCGTGCGCAAGAGCCTCGCCTCGCCTGATCACATTCTTTCGATGATCGACGGCAAGCCCTACAAGTCGCTGAAGCGACATCTCAGCAGCCGCGGCCTGACCCCTGCTGAATACCGCGTCCGCTATGGTCTCAAGTCCGACTATCCGATGGTGGCGCCCGGTTACTCGGCGCACCGGCGCGAGGTAGCCAAGCGTCTCGGTCTGGGTCGCAAGCGGCAGGAGCCCACAGCGCCCGCCGAGGCAGCACCGCCATCAGGTGACGCCGCGCCCGCTCCGCAACCGAAGCCCCGCGCCCGCCCCGCCAAGGCCGAGGACACGCCCCCCGCCCAGGCCAGCGCCAAGACGCCGCGGCGGCGCAAGCAGCAACCCGCAGACGCTGGCGCAGTCGAGGCCTGAGGTTCCGGGCCCAGGCACCTGCGGGACGATCCCGACGGCGCCGAAGAGGCGCTCGTCGGAGCGGCGCTGACGCGCCTTACTCGGCCGAACGGCCGAGGAGCTGAGTGGGTGAGAGAGAGTGTTCGGACAAGGGGTTCGAGCGCTCAATCTCAGGAGACTTCCCATGAACATCGGCACCATCACCCAGAACGCCAGCGGCACCTACACCGGCAAGATCTCGACGCTCACCGTCGCGATCGTGATCGCGCTTCGGACGGTCCAGTCGACCAACCCGCGCGCGCCCAAGTTCGAAATCCTCGCACTGTCTGCCGCCCGCCAGTGGGTGCAAGTCGGCGCGCTCTTCGAGCTCGCCTCCAACTCGACCGGCGAGACCTTCCTCAACGGCAAGATCGAGGATCCGAGCCTCGACAAGCCGCTCTACATCTCGGCGTTCCGCCAGGAGGACGGCTCCTACAACATCGTCTGGTCGCGCCCCACCCGCCGCCGCGAGGCGCCCACCGACACGGTCGCAACCGACGACGGCCTGCCGCCGCTGCCGGGGACCGAGCAGCCGGCCGCACCCGTGGGAACCGACGGTCTGGGTGAGTCCTCGGCCGAAGGCGCGTTCGGCGGCAGCGAGCCCGCGCCGGGCGGCCGCCGGCGCCGCACGCCCGAGATGGCGGACTGATCGCCGCCAACCGATTGGCGCGCAGCTCCTCTGCGCGCCGACGCCACGACAGGGCCTGCTTCGCATCACCGCGAAGCGGGCCCTTTTTTTGCCAGCGTGCGACCACGTTCTCTTCCCGTCGGCAACACATCATTGAACAAACCCACCCAGTGATGTATATGCCTATGTATATGCAAAGGAGTCTGCCGTGACGCCCGATCATGAAGCAACGGTCACCAGAGAAGCGAAGCTGTTCCGCAACAACAAGAGCCAGGCAGTGCGCATCCCGGCCGATTTCGAGCTGCCTGGAGATCGGGTCATGATCCACCGGGAGGGAGATCGACTGGTCATCGAGCCGATCCGCCGCCGAAACATCGTTGAGGTCCTTGCGAGCCTCGAACCCCTTGGCCCCGAGGATGAATTCCCGGACATCGACAGCACCTTGCTTCCGGCCAAGGCCATCGAATTGTGACCCAGCTCTACATGCTCGATACCAACATCGTGTCGGAACTCGCGCGAAACCCGCACGGCGCCGTAGCCACCCGGATCGCGCAAGTCGGTGCCGATGCGATTTGCGTCAGCATCATCACCGCGGCCGAGCTGCGCTACGGCTGCGCGAAGAAGGGGTCCCCCAGGCTCCTGGCCCAAATGGAGGCGATCCTCGGCAGCGTGTCCGTGCTTGCGCTCGATGTCCCGGCGGACACTGAATATGGCGGTATCCGAGCCGAGCTGGAGAGCGCGGGCAAACCCATCGGGCCCAACGACCTCTTCATCGCGGCTCATGCCTATGCGCTCGGCGCCACATTGGTGACCGCCAACATCGGCGAGTTCTCCCGCGTCCGGGCCCTCAAGGTGGAGAATTGGCTGAGCGACGTCCATTGAGGCGTTCGCACCGAGTGACGATAGCTCCCCAAAGTCGCCGGTCCTCTCCGTCTGCCCGGCACGCCGTCCAACCCTGTTCCGCTCAACCTCCAAGACATGCCGATCCAACCGCCTCCCGCTGCGCACCCCTCGCTGTTCATGCCCCTGAACCGGCCGCCCCGCGTCCACCGCCCGCCGAAGATCGGCCGCAACGACCCGTGCTGGTGCGGATCGGGCAGGAAGTTCAAGGCGTGTCACGACGGGCGTGAGCGGCTGCCGCAATTCAACCACCACCATGTTGCCGAGGCGTTCCGCAAGGAGCTGCGCCGACGCTACTGCTCCTATGCCGGCGAGGCCGGCGAGCCATGTGGCGCCGAGATCATCGGCGCCCACACTGTCCAGAAGGAAGGCGGGCTGCGGGCGATCTCGCGCGCTGGGAAGGTCTATTCTCTCATCGCGACGATGGGCGGGCTCGAGAAGAATGGTGGCCGCCTCGACCCGCGGCTGGTGGGCATCGGCGACGCTTCGGTCTTCCCGGGCTTCTGCTCGACCCACGACAACGATCTCTTCAAGCCGATCGAGGACAAGGACTGCGCGATCGGCGCCTGGGAGGCGCTGCTCTTCGCCTATCGCGCGGTGTCGTTCGAAGCCTTCTTCAAGCGCGCCATGCTTGCCGTAGCGCCGCTCTTCGCACGGTTGGACGAGGGCCTGCCCGTCGAGGACCAGGAACTCGCCCAAAACATGGCGCGCAATTTCCATCACGGCGCTCTCGCGGGCGAGGCCGGCACGCGCGCCCGGAAGGCGGCCTATGACGCGCGGGTCCGAGCCCGGGACGCGAACGGCTTCTCCTATGCCTGGACACGCTTCAACGGGCTCCTGCCACTGGTCTGCTGCGGCGCGTTCCTGCCCGACAATGATCTGACCGGTCGCCCGCTCCAACGACTTGCCCATGGCACGGGTACGTTCGAACAGGTCACGCTCAACATCACATCCTATGGCGGCCAGTCGGTCATCGTCTTCGGGTGGACCGGCGGGCCCGAGGGCCCGGCGGAGCGCTTCGTGCGGTCCTACCAGGACCTCGGGGACGATGACCACGCCGCCGCCGCGGTCCGCCTTGGTCTCGAATATCTCGAGAACAGCTATCTGAGCCCAGCCTGGTGGGACGCACTGACCAACGCCGAGCGCCGCCGTCTCGTCCGCCATTCGATCGAGACCCACGGTCCGCGTACGGCGGCCGTCTCGCTCGGAGTGCGCCAGCCAGTCCCCCATCTGCACCTCCGCGTCATCGACCGGGGCGGGAGCCTGCCGACCCCGGTCTGAGCCGCCGGCCGGCGGTTGGTCGTTGCAGGGGCGCCGCGTCCCAGGGCGCCGCGGCCTTCCTCCGCCTGTTCCTGCCACCTGCGGCGTGACAGGCCGGCCCCGCAACCCCTGCCGGTCGCCCGTGTTGCCGCTCTCGCGGCTGCCCGCGCCAGCTCCCTTCAGGAGTTCCCCTCCGCTCGCGCTCCGGTGCGGAGCGGGCCTGCACGCCGCTCCCCGGTGGCACCGGCGGAAAGGCCGCTGGACCCAACAAGGAGCATCGCCATGAACAACGTCAACATCGCCGGCCGGGTCGCCAAGGATCCCGACACCCGCGGCAGCGTCACGACCCTCATCGTCGCGACCGACCGCGTGAAGCTCAGGGACGGGAAGACCTATGTCGACGAGGCGACCGGCTATACCGCCAAGGAAACCGAGTTCCACAAGGTCACCTGCTTCAACGGCCTTGGCAAGGCGGCCGCGTCGCGCGAGAAGGGCAATGTCGTCGCAGTGACGGGCCGGCTGCACTATTCGAGCTGGGAAGACCGCGACGGCATCACCCGCTATGGTTGCGAGATCATCGCGGACAAGCTCGACTTCTTCTGAGCGAATGCCCGGGCGGCGCTCCGGCGCCGTCCGGATCGGTCGAGCCCCGCTACCGCGCGTCAGCGTCAACGGGCGGCGCGAGCGGCGACACCGCGCTCGCATGGACCCACGCTCGGGCAAGCTGGCCGGTGAGCGGATCGCGATACACCACCAGGCGCCAGCGCCCCTGCCGCCTCTCGATCGCCAGCGCCATTCCGTCGGGCGCCTTCAGCACCACGGCGCCCTCGCGCCGCGGTTCGCGCCGAAACGTCGCATCCCGGCTCAGCTCGGCCCTTGGAAGGTCCGCGACATAGGCTTCGTCCGCGCGCGCCTCGGCCTCGTGATAGCGACGGGTCTCCTGTTGAAGCGCCTCCACCTTCTGGTTCAACGCGGCGAACGCCGCTTTCTCCTCGGGCGACTGATCAGGATGGAGGGCGGCGATCGCCAGCAACAGGCCGAGAATACCGGCCAGCCAGCCGGACCATTGGAACAGGCCCATCTCGTGCAGCTCGGCGATCGTCCGCGGACCGAGCTGCTGCACGAACCCGACGATGAGGTCGATCAGCCGGCCCTGCAGCTCGGCGCTTTCCTCGTCCGTCGACGCCGCAAGGATCGCTTCGGCGATCCGCTGCGTCTCAAGCACCATCTCGGCCGCGAGCGCCGTCGCCGACTGGACCACGCCTTCGCTCGCGCGAAGCGTCATCGCATCGAGCAGCCGCATCTGCTCGGCAATGGCCCCAAATGCCGACAGGCGCGGCAGCGCGTCCTCGATCATCCGGCGGTAGGTCCCGCCGGTCGCCGCGGCGGCGATCGCGCTCGCCATCGTCGACCGGTTCAGATCGAAGGTCTTCACGGTGTCGAGCAGGCTGCTCGAGAGGCGACGCTGGTCGTCGAGCAACCCTGCGTTCCGGTCGACGATGCTGCGCGCGGTTTCAGAGATCGACAGCGCCCAGGCACTGCTGGTGAGCTGCCGGAAATCGCGCTGGTGCCGACGATCCCGCTCGAGCATATCGAGGACGCCGCGATAGGGAGCGCCGAAGTCCAGAGCCAGCCGCTTTCGCACGTCGGTCGCCTCTAGGATAACCTGGGCGGCGGTGCCGCCGCCGAGCAGCTCGCGGTAGCGCCGGGTGCGATCGCGCTCCTCGCGCAGGAGGCGCTCGACGCTGCTCTCGGGAAAGCCAAACGGATCCTTCATGCGCGCGATCCTGTCAGATCGTCCCCCTCCGCGCGACCGGCAATCGCCGCACCAGAGCATCCGCTGGAGGGCGGCGCATCCCGGCCTTTCGCGCTGCTCAGGCCGGGACCGGCGCTCTACTCGCCTCCGGCTCCCGGAGCCCCGCGATGCGCGGGTCTCCGCCCTTCGGGTGACGATCACCTTGCGGGGGGCCTGGCTGCACCGTGGTGACCAAAAATCTCTCTCTCTGACTTCCTAGATATGACGTGCGGGGATTCGAGCCCGTCAAGGATGAGCGGTCCCCCCAATTTTCACGAGCCCGCAACGCCCGCTGCGCGTCCGTTCCGCGCCCGAGAAAATCGGCTCCCCCGCTCCCCGCTGGCGCGGCGCTAACCGGGGTCCGGCTGCGCCGGCTTCCCGGTTAACGTCCCTGACCGACCCGACCGCCGCACGTCGAAGGAGAAGCCTCATCGAGTGGATGAGATCCAACGGAGGCTATCATGCAGACCACTTTCACCAACTTCGCCGACCTCGCCAGCCACATCGCGGCAAGCCGAGAGAACGAGGAGCTGACACAGACCTACGACGGCGCTTTCATCGAGCCGAACGAGATGGCGAAGCTCAGCATCGTCGACGCGCCGGAGGCACTCGACATGCCCGATCCCGAGCAGGTCCGGGCCGCCGTCGACATGATGATGCAGACGATGTTCGATGTCCTTCGCGACACGCGCATGGAGCCCTTCGCGAACGATCTCGCCTGGGGGTTCGCCAACAGCTTCCACGTCGTTGCCAAGCGGATCGAAGGGCGCGAGGACGATGCCGCCAAGAAGCTCGGCGAACTCGCCCGCAACTACGATCCGTCCGAGATCTACGCGACCGAACTGGAGGACACGCAGCTGCTCTGCCAGACCCTCCAGGGGTGCCGCGAGGCAATGGAATGCATGCGCGATCACGCCGCCGAGGTGTACCGCGTCGAGACCGGCAAGCCCTTCTCGCCGGTCCGCGGCAGCAGGGTCTCCAGCGCCCTCAACGCCTCGATGATCGACGCCCGTGACTATCTCGCCTCGCGCGCGCGGGAACGCCGCGAGCAGTTCGCACCAGAGGGTCCCGTGGTCGCCTTCTCGGGCGGGCAGGTCTGGGAGGATGCCGACCTCCTGTGGAACGGCCTCGACAGCATCAAGGCCCGCATCCCCGAGCTGATCCTCGCGACGACGGCGCAGGCCAAGGGCTGCGATGCGGTGGCACACGCCTGGGCGGCATCGCGCGGCGTCAAGGTCATCCAGTTCCGTCTCGACCGCAGCCAGGGCAACCGCGCGGCCTTCGTCCGGAACGACCGCATCCTCGGCCTGAAGCCGGTCGAGGCGGTCATCTGCGAGGGCTCAGGCATCCAGCAGAACCTCGCCCAGAAGCTGCGCCAGGCAGGCGTGCCGCTGCACATCGTTCGGCTCGCCCACCAGCGCACCGCACGGCGGGCGTGAGGCCCTGGCGGAGAGGCTCCGGCTACGGCCGGGGCCTCTCCTCCTTTTGCTGCGTCACGGGCGGCGCTCGGGGGCATCGAGCCCCCTCGCGCCGCGAGGAGCCGGCGCCGACGCGCCGCCGACCTGCAGTCCCGCGAGGCGGCCAAGGGGAGAGGGATTGGATGGGAGCGTTCAACAGGGGAGGACGAGATGTCCATCACGTTTCGCATCGCCACCGCCGCTGACGACGAGGCCCGCCCGCTGGCGGTCATTACCGCGCGCCAGCTCGCCGCCTTTCGCACCTTCCTGCGCGCCGAGGGCGAGCGGATCGGCACCGTGCTGCTCGACCCGGACGCTCCCGAGGACGCATTTCTGTCCTACCGCTTCGAGGCTCGCGTCTGCCCGCTCTCACTGGCGTCGATCGCCCGCCTCTTCGACTATGCCACGGACGTCATCACCGTGGTCGAGGAGGCACAGTTTCGCGGGCGGCGCGTCAGCGTCTTTCGCGACGAGGCGGCCGGCACGATCAACCTGACCGTGGCACTCACCACCGACATGGGGCTCGAACTCGACCTCGCCTCGAGCAACGCATTCGCGCTGCTGCAGAGCCTCGGCCTCGGAACCGAAAGCGTGGGCGAAACCGCGATCGAGACCGTCCGGGAACGCCTCGCCAGCGCGGCCTTCCGACGGCACGCGGCCGAGCAGGGCATCTCCCACTATATCGAACGGCTCGAGCGCCTTGTCGCGGCGGCCGCCACCGACGAATCCTGCCGGCTGGAATGGGCCTAGCCTCCACCGGAACCGGTCGCAGGCGGGGCGCGCCAGCTCGCTGGCGCGCCCTCAGCGGCTCCGAAAGCCAGGCCTCTCACGCGCGTCAGGATGCGGCCGCACGATCCATCCGCGGAGCCCGCTTCAGCAATGTATCCACGGCGTCGCGGAGGTGCGCGGCAGCCTTGTCCTCGTCCGCCGCTTCCAGCCACTCCAGCGCCTGCCGCATCAGCGCGAGCGCCATCGCTTTCTGGAGCGTCGGGTCCGTGTCGAGATCGTCCATTTCGATTGCCCGGGCGCACCTGATCCCAGCGGTCGCGTCGGAGCGCCCCGTCCAACGAACTCCCGCGCGCTGGGCGCGGGAGCCGGGGCTGGTAACACGTCGAGACATGCGCCTACGCTTTTAGTGCCGGGGCACCTGGACATATGCGCAGGCACCCCGGCGTGAGACCACACCGAGTTGCCGTTCTCGACGGGATTACCAGTCCCGGCGCTGCCGCTTTGCAGCGCCCCTGCGGACTAACATAGGCATTTCGGCGAACCAACCCGCGACTGCTCGCCGGCTGTTTCCACCTCCCGGTCAATGATGGTTGGGCGCGCGCGCGGCGGCCCCAAGATCGATCAGATCTCGCGGTCCCGCCGCACGTGGCCGGACCATTCCCGCGTGTCAAATCGAGCGCCGGGGTCGAGGGTGCTCACGCCCGCCGTCGCGCCCGGATCAGAGGATGAAATCTCTCACAGACTTCCCAGTGTGTCGTTGAGGGAGACGCCGCGTCAAGAATGAGCGGTGCCCCCAATTTTGCCGAGGCCTGCGCTCCGCTTCGCTCCACTCCGACCACGACAAAATCGGCACCCCCGCTCCCCGCTTCGCGGCTCCGGCTTCGCCTCCGTTCCTGACCCGGCGTCTCCCTCAACGACGGCCATTCCCCTGTCATTCAAGACGACAGGAGGCTCCGATGCAGATCAACCCCACCAGCGCTCACAACGATACCGCCGCCTACCTCGCCGCCCTCGCATACGCCGAGCGCCGCGCACTCCACAGCTTCTTCGACCAGCACGTCATCGAGGACGATACGCGGGGCTACATCGCCATCGATGAGGGCGACTATGGCGCGCTGCCGATGGCGCTCATCGACCGGGTGGTGCACACGGTCCCGGGCGGCATGTCCGACGAGTTCTGAAACGACAGGGAGGGGCGGAAACGCCTCTCCCTTTTTTTGCTGCCGGGGCACACGGGCATGAGGGGCATCGAGCCCCCCATGCCCGTGCCGCGACTGCGTCGCGGCGGGTCCGGCTCAGGCCGCGAGCCGCCGCTCCACTTCCTCGATTCCGAGCGCCTTGATACGTTTGGTCAGCGCCTCCAGGCGAGAGGCGGGGAGCCTGAGCAACCCCGCCTTCTCGATCGTTCTGATCGCCTCGTCGCGCTCGCGTTTCGCGAGTTGCTCGCGGCGCTCCGCCAACCGGCGCTCCTCTTCCTCGAGCGCCTGTCGTTCCTGTTCCAAAGTCCGTGCCATAAGGGCCTCGCTGTTCAAAGCTGATCGGGCCGTGAACGCGGCCTATTGTTGAAGCGCCTTGATCGCGCATTCAAGGGGCTTGGCATGTTTCGGGCGGCTCGGCGGCACCTTCCGGCGCCGCCGCACGGGCTCTACTCGCGTGTCGAAGACACGCTCACGAAGCCGGCACGCGCCGTCTTCGCCCATTCGGGTGACGATCCCTGCCGATCGGGTTCGGCCTTCGCATCCGAGCCGCGGACGTTCCGGACAGCTGGCGACGCAGGCCGTTCGCGGCGGCGCCGGTTCCGCGCGACGCGCGGCTCCATTCCCGGCCGGAGCCGGGACCCACCCCTGAACGACGATCACCAGGACCGCCCGGGGACCTGGAGCAATCCTGATAGATTCTAGCACACCCTACGCACCTGGCGGTGCAGGTTTTCGGGGTATGTCAATGGCTTACGAGCAATCTGGTGAGTGCCACGCCGTGGGACAGTTCGGCGCTTAGGTCCGATCCCAGCTATTCCAATGGCTTAGGCGTCCCACGCGGTCACACGCAGTCCGTGCGACGGCAATACCCTTTGCGCTGAGTGCGGCGATCGACTATAAGGCTCGTCGCCTCTTTCAATCCCCACCAGCCTCTCTGCTAGGAGGCTGGTTTGTCCACTACCAGGCATTGCACGGTTCGGCTGAACCGCCAGCAGCACGATCGCATCCTCGCGCTCGCTACCGAGCAGAATTGCAATCCGTCGGAGGTGATCCGGGCGGCCGTTGATGCCTATCTCGGCACCGCCACGCTCCTCACGTCAAGCCATCGCCGGCTCGCGCGCATCAGCGAGTTCATGCAGCTTGCGCTCGACGTCATCATCAGCGAGCAATATCCCGAGTTCCGCGACCGGATCATCGCCAACGCCGACAAGCGCCTGGAGCAATACCATGGCGCGTAACGACATCCGCACCGACGGCCGGCCGATCCCGCTGACCCACCATTCCGCACGCGGAAAAGTCCAACGCAACTCGGGCAATTTCACCCGCGGCAGCCAGCTCCTGACCCACGAGCTGCTGATGTGGTTCGCCGGCGCAAAACTTCCCTTCGTCGTCTGGTTCTTCGTGTTCCTCGCGGCCTGGTTCGTGATCATGTCGCTCAAACTGGACGAGCACGGCTTCCAACTCGTCTGCATGAAGCTCTACGCCATGCTCTGGGACTGGGTCGGCTTCGACCCGACGAAGCGCGTCAACGTCAGGCTTCCGAGCGGCGAACTCCACCGCACGATCATGGCCGTGGTCCCGTTGATGCCCGAGGTCCAGCGGGCCTGGAGCATCGCCATGCGCGGCCTTCTCGGCGCACTGCTTTTCTCGGTGTTCCTCACCATTCCCCTGTCGATCTGGTTCGTCGATCTCTCGCGTCGCCGTGGCAAGACGATCCTGCAGGAGCGGCACGAGCGCGGCGCTATGCTGGTCGATCGCGAGGTCCTCGTTGCCGAGGTCTCGCAGCACAACGCGGCCGCCTTCGAGATGGACGTGCGCAAATGCTTCCCGGGCCAGTCGCCCAAGCAGGTGCTCGCACTTCCCTTCACGGCGCGCAAGCGCGCCGGAATCCACCATCCCTACACGCTCGCCGGCATCCCCTTTCCGCACCGGATGGAGCAGTCGCACACCATGCTGATCGGTACGACCGGCTCGGGCAAGACCACCGAGCTCCGGAGCCTCGTCCGGCAGATGCGCGAGCGTCAGGACAGCGCCGTGATCTTCGACCTGACCGGTGCCTATGTGGAGGCCTTCTACGACCCGGCGCGTGACACGATCCTCAATCCGATGGACCGTCGCTGCCCTGCATGGTCGATCTTCTCGGACTGCCGCACGCACAGCGAGTTCACCGCCGCCGCCGCCGCTCTCATCCCCGCCGATGGCGGCTCGTCCGAGCCGTTCTGGGCGCTCGCAGCGCGGACCCTGTTCATCGAGATGTGCATCCGCCTGGTCGAGCGGGGCCAGACGACCAACCTGGCGCTCTCCGAGAACCTGATGACCGCCGATCTGAAGCGGGTCCATCGCTTCCTCCAGAACACGATCGCGGACCCGCTGACCGCGCCCGAAGCGGCGCGCATGGCGGAGTCGATCCGCGCCGTCTTCAACACGAATGCGCAGGTCCTGCGCTTCCTTCCCGACACGGGCGAGCCCTTCTCGATCCGGAACTGGATCACCGGCGAGAAGCAGCCCGGTTCGATCCTCTTCATCACCTCCAACTACGTCGATCTGCCGATGAACCGGGCGCTGCTGACGCTCTGGATGGACCTCGCCATCAACCGCCTTATGACGATGCCGCGCACGCGCGAGTTGCGGACCTGGTTCATGTTCGACGAGCTCGGCGCGCTGCACAAGTTGCCGGCAATCGAGAACGGCCTCCAGACCGCGCGCGCGTTCGGCGGCGCCATGATCCTCGGCATCCACAGCTTCGAGAAACTGATCGAGGTTTATGGCGAGCAAGGCGCCCGCAACCTCGCCTCGCTGGCACGTTCCAAGCTGATCCTTGCGACGGCCGATCTCGATACCGCCGAGCAGTGCGCGCGCTACATCGGCAATCGCGAAGTGCGGCAGATGGATGAAGCCTACAGCTATGGCTACAACAACACCCGCGACGCCTCGACACTGACTCCCAGGAAACAGGTCGAGCCGCTCGTGATCGCGGACGACATCACGAACCTGCCGTCGATGCACGGCTTCGTGAAGTTCCCCGACGGCTTCCCCGCCGCGCGCATCCAACTCCTCTGGAAGGACTATCCCCAGGTCGCCGAGGGCTTCCTGCCGCGACCCGACCTTCAGCCGGTCCGGTCAAGGCGCGGAGAGGAGGTGTTCGACGATGGCGGGGAGGGCGACGCGGGCGGGCGGGATGGCGCCGGCCAGGTCGTGGAAGAGGCCGTCGAGCCGGTCAACATCGCCAAGGAAATGGCCGCGCGGATCCTTGCCGCGGAGGCAACGGAGGAGCACAACCAAGCGAGCCGCCCGCCAGCCGAGCGCACCGAGGATCGCGGCGAGGAGCAAGCTCCGCGCGCGCACGCCGCCGATCGGGCGCAGGCGGTCCGCAATGCGCCCGATCAGGCGCAGGCGCCAACGGAAGGCCGTGACGATCGCCGCGAGAGTCGCGCTGGCCGAACGGCGCCCACGCCCGAGGATCAGACGCTCGCCGAATTGCGGCAGGACTTCTCAGCGAGCCGCGATCATGACGGCGCAGACATGGGAATCTGACCCATGCTCTCGGTCGCATCGGTCCGTTCCGCGTCCGGCGCCGCCGGCTACTTCGCGAAGGACGACTATTACACGGTCGAAGGCTCGTCGGAGATCAGCGCCTGGGGCGGGGAAGGTTCCGCCGCGCTCGGCCTTTCGGGCGAGGTGTCGAAGGAGGCATTCGAGGGCGTTCTCAACGGCATCTTGCCGAGCGGCGAGGCCGTCGCCCAGGTCGAGAACCGGCGGGCCGGAGTCGATCTCACCTTTTCGGCCCCGAAATCCGTTTCGGTGCTCGCCTATGTCGCCGGCGACAAGCGCATCCTCGGTCCCGACGGCGCCAACATGAAAGCCGTGACCCGCGCAATGGCCTGGGTAGAGAGCAACCTCGCCGAGGGGCGCAAGGACATCGAAGGCCGCAAGGTTCCGATGCGGAGCGGGAACCTCGTCTACGCGCTCTTCCAACACGACACGAGCCGCGCCCTCGACCCGCAAGCCCATGTCCACGCCGTCATCGCCAACCTGACCAAAATGCCCGACGGCAAGTGGCAGGCGCTCCACGCAGACAAGATCTGGTCGAACAACTCCGTGATCGGCTCGATCTACCATGCCTTCCTGCGCGAGGAGCTCGAGAAGCTCGGCTACCAGGTGGAGCTCAAGGGCAAGCACGGCACGTTCGAGATCGCCGGCGTGCCCAAGCCGGTGCTCGACGCGTTCAGCCAGCGCCGCGAGGCGATACTCGAAAAGGCGGCCGAGCTCGGCATTGTATCGGCCAAGGGGTGGGACGGCGTCACCACCAACACGCGCGATCCCAAGCTCAACGTCGAGGATCGCGAGGCGCTGCGGCAGGCATGGATCGACAAGGCGGCAGCGCTCGGTTTCGACGGCAAGTCGCTCCTCGACGCAGCCCTCGCCCGGGCGGCGCAACGCGATCCCGGCAGCGCGCTCGAACGCGGCTACCGCGCCGTATCGGAAGCGGTGTCGACGGCATGGGACAAGCTCGGGTCGGCCCTGCGCGCGCACGATCCTCTCGTCGATCGCGGCCTTGCGCGAGTGACCACCTCGCCGGCCGAAGCACGCGCGCAACTGGCGGTCGCCTCCGCCGTCCGGATGCTGTCCGAACGCGAAGCCGCCTTCAGCGTCCACCAGCTTGGCAAGACCGCGCTCGACCTCGGGCTGAAGGGAGTGACAGTCGACCATGTCGAGCGGCGGATCGAGCAGCTTGTCGGGCGTGGCCAGCTCATCGTGGGCGAGGCGCGGATGGGCGACACGCACCCGCGGATGGTCACGACCCGGGAAGCCCTCCTGACCGAGGAACGGATCCTCGGGGCAGTCGAGGAGGGCAGGGGGCTCGCCTCGCCCATCCTCGCCGCGCAGGACGCTCCAGGGCGGCTCCAGGCGGTCGCAGACAGGGAGCTCAACGCCGGCCAGCTCGGCGCGGCCGCGCTGATCCTTTCCTCTGAGGACAGGACCGTCGCGATCCAGGGCATCGCCGGCGCCGGCAAGTCGACCATGCTGCAGGCGGTTGCGCGCGTCGCGGAAGCCGAGGGCCGCGCGGTCATAGGCCTGGCCTTCCAGAACAAGATGGTCGCCGATCTCGCGGAAGGGGCAGGGATCAGATCCCAGACGATCGCCTCGTTCATCCTCGCCAACGAGCGCCACGTTCAGGCCGGGGGACCCGCATACGACGAAGCCCGCGCCGCGCTCGCCGGCTCGATGCTCATCGTCGACGAAACCTCGATGGTCTCGTCCGACGACATGCTCACGCTCCACCAGATCGCCGCCGCGCTCGGCGTCGACAAGCTCGTCCTCGTGGGCGACCGCCAGCAGCTCTCTTCAATCGACGCCGGCAAGTCGTTCGCGCTCATCCAGGCGGGTGGAGGCACGATGGCGCGAATGGACGAGAATATCCGGCAGCGCACGGATCAGCTCCGCACCGTCGCGGCGCTCGCCAACCTCGGCGAAGCGTCCAAAGCGATGAAGGTGCTGGGCGAAAGCGTCGTCGAGCATCAGAGTCCGGCGCTCCATGCGGCCGAGATGTGGCTCGGCCTTTCCGCCGCCGATCGCGACGCGACGGCCGTGTTCGCGTCGGGGCGCGCGGCGCGAGCGGTCATCAACCAGCGCATCCAGGACGGCCTCGCCACCGAAGGCAGCGTGCGAGGGGAGGGCATCCACCTCACGGTGTACGAGCGCGTCAACACCACGCGCGAGGAGCTGCGCTATGCGGCCACCTATCAGGCCGGGCAGGCGCTCGAGGTCGGCCGCGGCGGCGGCCAGGACGTCGGCCTGGCCGCTGGCCGCTATGACGTCGCCAAGGTCCATCCGAACGGCAAGGTCGACCTGAAGCTCGGCAACCGGTCCATACGCTTTGATCCGCAGAAGCTGTCGCCGACCGAAAAGCGCGACCGGCTGCAGCTCAGCGAGAAAAAGGATCTCCACCTGCGTGAGGGCGACCGCATTCGCTGGACCGCCAACGACAAGGAACGCGGGCTCCACAACTCGGCGTTGGCGCGGGTGCTCGCGGTCGACGCCGGCGGCGTGACCGTCGAGACCGCCGGCAAGGAGCGGCTGACGCTCGATCTCGGCGACCCGATGCTGTCGCGGCTCGACCTTGCCTACTCACTTAACATGCACATGGCGCAGGGCATCACGACCGACAAGGCGATCACCGTCATGTCGAGCCAGGAGCGCAATCTCTCCAACCAGCGTCTGTTCAATGTCGGGGTCACGCGCGTGCGGGATGAGCTCACGATGGTGGTCGACGACAAGGAGAAGCTCGAGCGCCAGCTCGACAACAATCCGGGCAACAAGACGTCGGCACTCGAAACCGTCGGTCGCCTCGACGTTGATCACGAACGCACACGCGGCAAGAGCAGCGGACCCCGCGAGAAGCTTCATGTCGGCCCGGTCGACCTGGCGGACCTGCCGCCGTTGCCGGGTGAGCTGCCGTCCCCGGCCGACACGCAAGGCGCCGCCGCCGCTGCCGGCGCTTCCAAGTCACCGCCCGACCTCAAGCCGGACCGTGGCGACGCTCTGCCGCCGCTGCCGGAACGGAGCCTGGGGCTCGACCTGTGAAGACCGGCCGGCCGGACGCCGGAGCTTGATGATGGAGACGACGATGAGTGGATGGGATTTTGACGAGGTGGGTAAGTTCGGGAGCGCCAAGGCCGCCGAGGATTTTGCCAAGCGCAACGATGTCGATCCGCGGGACATCCGGACGCGCGAAACCCGGGACGGCGTCGAACTGGAAATCCGGCGCTCGAGCCTCGACCGGCGCGGGCTCAAGGACAGCGGCGAGGGCCGCCGCGACGGCTGGAGCTGACTTTCAAAGCCGGCGCGGCTGCGCCGGGACATCGCCCACCATGGGGGAGCCTGACATATGCCCAGCCTCATCGGATCGTCCCTCGCGATGATTATATTCCTCGGCTGCGCGTTCGCGCTGCTGATATTGCTCAACAGCAGTTCGTCGCGTCCCGACGGTCAGCCCGAGCCGGTCCCAGCGCAAGCAGAACCGGTCGCGCGGCAGTTCCTAACCGAAAGGGAGGAGGCCATGTTGGCCGCGATCGAGCAGATACTGCCCGGCCATCGCATTCACGCCCAAGTATCCATGGGAGCGCTCCTGCGGGCACCACGCCGCGATGGACGCAAGGCCAGCGCGGCGGATCGCAACAGCTTCTCGCAAAAGATTGTCGATTTCGTCGTGCAGGATCGCTTGAGCGGATCCGTCGTCGCCTTGGTCGAGGTCGACGATTCCTCTCACGTCGCGCGTCGCGACCAGGAACGCGATGCGATGACGCAGCGCGCGGGCTACACGACGATCCGCATTCCGGTCCGGGCCAAGCCGGCCCTTCCAGATGTCCGGCTCGCGCTCGCGCCCCTCCTTCAGTCGAGAACGAGCATCTCGGCGGCTGAAGACCGGCAGGCGGGCGATGCTTGATCAGCGGCCGGCGCCGGCGAAGCTCCCCGCTCGGCGCACCAGCTTTCGCGAGCCTACCGCGACCACTGAGCTTCCGCGCCCACGGCCACGCGCTATGCCATCGGAGCGACACTTGAAGGCGATGGGTGGGCCCGGCCCCGCGGTCCTGTTGCTTCGGCACTCTGGCATCCACTGGAGCCGGACGGCAGCCTTTTGCATGCGCCCCGCGCCCCTGCCGATCGGGAAGCGCGCCAGCTACGGCCGTGTCCCCCGAACCTCACCACGGGAGGGTTGCCGTGGGCCTCGATGACAGGGACTATATGCGCGAACGGCGGCGCAGGGAGGGACGCTTCGGAGGCGCCCCGTGGTTCGATGGTACCAACCGGGGTTTCGACTATCAGAAGGGCCGCAAGGTGCGGTTCGGTCCCCACCCCATGCAGAAGTGGATCATTCTGCTGTCCGCCGCCTCCTTCCTTTATCCGATGTACCGGGAAGCGAGGCGCAGTGGCTGGCTCCCCGATCGGGAAGCAGCCTTGCCTTTTCCGCCCTCTGGAAGCGTCACGGTGAACGCGGCCATAGACCCGCACGATGCCACATCGCGCATGCGGGTGGTGACGGCATCGGCCAATGCTGTCGTCCAACTGTTCGACCCCGGATCCGACCACCACGTCATCTCGGTCTACGTTCATGGCGACGATGACGTCACTGTCCCGGTTCCGCCTGGCACCTATCGGATGCGTGTCATCGAGGGCGACAAATGGCATGGGCCCGTGAAGTTCTTCGGACCATCGACGACTTATGAAAGCGTCGTGAAGCTCATGACATTCACGCGACGGCATTTCGGAGGGATTGACCTGCATCGACGCCCGGATGGAACGTTGAAGACGCGGGTCAAGATCGGCGACCCGCCGCCTTTGCTCGCCGTCGAGGGGAAGGGGAGGTGACCCGCCGCGCGGGCGGGGTTCAGCGCTCCCCACCGATGGCAGTGTCTAGCGCCGCTTCAAGTCGATCGATCACGGCCGCGCGGCTCGTCATCTTGGGGAGCTCCCGGCGAGCGAAATCCTGGAGCCGCCGCACGTCCCGCGCTGGCAGACGCAACGTCAGGATCGTTCGGTCAAGCGCCGTCGGATCGATCGCATCCGCTTCTTTCCCGGCTATGAGAAAGTGCTCGAGCAGACGCTTGCGAGCGGCAAAGCTCCAGCCCAGCGCGGCAAGCTCATCCGGCGAGAGGGCAAGCAGCGCGAGCGCGACATCCATGATGTCTTCAAAGGGCAGCAGGACGCGTACGACCCGTCCGCCGCGCTCGCGCCAGCGCCGAAGCGGTCCGCCTTTCACTGCAGGGTTGGCCCAGCGTCTTCGCCGTCCAGCGATCGTAGAGCAGCCAATATCTCGTCGACTGAGACGGGATGTCGGGCGCCTGGCGGCCGGCGGAGCGCCGGCTGACCCTCGACCGCGACGCGGTCGGATGCCCAGGAAGCGAGGATGGCGCGCTTCACCTCGGGTTCGAGTGTCGGATGCTCGGCGACATCGAAGGGATGAAGGTATCGGGAAACAGGCTGCGACATGACTCTGCCTCCTTTCGTTTCAGGTCGCGGCTATGCTTCGGTCCGGCTGAACCGCTCGAAAGATCTGGAAATGATTTGAACAAGATCAAGGCCTGGCGCGCAGTCAAGAAGTGCTTGTTGGCCTCCGTGAACTCGCTGCTGTCGGATCCTGATCCTCACTGCGCTGGACAAGCGGGTCTTATCCGCCTCGTTCATTACCCGCCCAGCGAATTACCACCGTGCGAGCGAGTTCTAAACAGATTGGCTCTGATTCCATCGAAGAGGAACGAACCTACCGCCGCGCTTCCCGAGCCGCTTGGATTGCTGGCACGGCATGGTCGAGAACTGCTTCACCGGACAACGCTCGATGAGACCGGGCAGTAGCGCCGCAATCATTGCGGCCGAAGGCGAAGCCTGTCCGGGCACCGCTCGACTCCTCGCGCGTTCTCCACCAAGAAGGAGAGCGTCCATGAGCAAGCGCGAACTGATCGATACGGGTACAGACAAACGCTACGTTCGGCGTGACGAGAAAGGCCAGTTCAAGGAATCAGATGACGTCGGCAAATCCTTGGCCGCTGATCGGCGCACCAAGGCAAAGACGACGGTCAAGCCCGGCCAGGGCGATCGCGGCGATCAGAAGAAGAAGTGATGTCGCGATGATCGCGATTTCCGCCGACACCTGATGGCCCGGGCTGCTTCCCGCGCAAGTAGCGAGCACAATACGTCTCTCCCGCGCGCCGGGGCAGCGGCACCCCCACCCTTTCGGGCTGTCCAGCTCGCACAGCTCGTCGATACCGTGCCGAGCGGCGACCGCTGGCTCCACGAGATGAAATATGACGGCTACCGGACGCTGATCGCGGTCGGCGGCGGCGAAGGCCGTGCCTACACCCGCTCCGGTCTCGACTGGTCGGATCGCTTCGCCGGCATCGTTACCGACGCTCTCAAGCTCAAGGTCGGTTCTGCGCTGATCGACGGCGAAGCGGTGGTGCTCGATGTCGACGGGCGATCGAGCTTTCAGGCGCTACAGGGCGCGCTCAAGGGCGCGCCGGCCACGATCGACTATTTCGCGTTCGACCTGCTGGAGCTCGACGGCGAGGATTTGACCGGCCTGCCGCTCGTCGAGCGAAAGGCGAAGCTCCAGAAGATCCTGCCAAAGAGCAAGAGCCGGCTGCGCTACTCCGATCATATCGTGGGCAGCGGCGAGAAGCTCCTCAACCAGTTCTGCGCCGCCGGGCTCGAAGGCGTGATCTCGAAGCTCGCGACCGGCAAATATGTCGGCTCGCGCTCGGGTGGATGGCTCAAGACCAAGTGCATCAAGCGACAGGAGTTCGTCGTCGTCGGCTGGACACCGTCGGACAAGTCGCGGCTGTTCCGCTCGCTGATCCTCGCCATCCACGAGAAAGGCGAGCTGCGTTACGCCGGCAAGGTCGGCACCGGCTTCGACACCGCCGAGCTGATCCGGCTCATGGAGATCATGAAGCCGATCGAGCAGTCGGCGCCCACCGTGAAAGCGCCCCGTGCCGAAGTTCGCGGCGCGCATTGGCTCAAGCCCAAGCTGGTCGCCGAGATCGCCTATACCGAGATGACCAATGAAGGCACGCTTCGCCATCCGAGCTATCTCGGCCTGCGCGAGGACAAGAAGCCCGAGGCGGTGGTGCTGGAGACCGCGGCGCCAGTCGAGACCGTGACGGCGCCATCGTCGGTAAAGATCAGCAACCCGGAGCGGATCATCGATCCGGACAGCGGTATCACCAAGGGCGCGCTCGCCGACCACTATGCCGCCGTCGCCGCGATCATGCTGCCATGGGTCGGATCGCGGCCGATCAGCCTAGTGCGTTGTCCGCAGGGCCGCGCCAAGAAGTGCTTCTTCCAGAAGCACGACGCCGGCAGCTTCGGCGATGCCGTCAAGCATGTCGGCATCATGGAGAAGGACGGACACGAAGAACCCTATCTCTACATCGACACCCCGGACGGCCTGCTGACTTGCGTCCAGATGGGCACGATCGAGTTCCACGGCTGGGGAGCGCGCATCGAGGATGTCGAGAAAGCCGACCGGCTGGTGTTCGATCTCGACCCTGACGAAGGGCTCGACTTCGAGGCCGTGCGCAAGGCCGCCTTCCACTTTCGCGAGATCCTCCAGTCGATCGGACTCAAAACTTTCCCGATGGTCACCGGCGGCAAGGGCATCCACGTCATCGCGCCGCTGGTACCGCGTGCCGAGTGGCCCGAGGTGAAGAGCTTCGCGCACCGCCTGGCCCAGGCGGTCGCGCAGAGCGACCCCGACAACTTCACCGCCGCCTTGCCCAAGGCGCAGCGCAAGGGCCGCATCTTCGTCGATTATCTGCGCAACCAGCACGGCGCGACTGCCGTCATGCCCTATAGCGTGCGGGCACGATCGGGCGCGCCGGTCGCAGCGCCGATCTCATGGAAGGAGATGGAGACGATCGACACGCCCGCACACTGGCGTGTCGGTGATGCCAAGGAACTGGTGAAGCGCGCCGCGTCGAAGGCGCTCGCCGGCTGGGGCCGCGCCGATCAGACCCTCCCCGACCTGTGAAGATCGCCACCTACAACGTGAACGGCGTCAACGGCCGTCTGCCGGTGCTGCTGCGCTGGCTTGAAGAGGCGCAGCCTGACGTCGTTTGCCTGCAGGAGCTGAAGGCGCCGCAGGAGAGATTCCCGGAACAATCGATCCGGGATCTTGGCTATGACGCGATCTGGCACGGCCAGAAAAGCTGGAACGGCGTCGCGCTCCTGAGCCGGGTCGGCGAGATTCACGAAACGCGCCGTGGCCTCCCCGGCGATCCCGACGACAGCCACAGCCGTTATATCGAGGCCGCGGTCAACGGCATCCTCATCGGCGGACTCTATTTGCCGAACGGCAATCCACGTCCCGGCCCAAAATTCGACTATAAGTTGCGCTGGTTCGAGCGCCTGATCGAACATGCCAAGGGACTGCTCGACAGCGGCCTGCCTGTCATGCTCGCCGGCGACTTCAACGTCATGCCGACCGATCTCGACGTCTATAAACCTGAGCGCTGGCTCGACGACGCGCTGTTCGCGCCCGAGGTCAAGGCGGCCTATTTCCGGCTGCTCGACCAGGGCTGGACCGACGCGCTGCGGACGCTGCATCCGGGCGAGGTCATTTATACCTTCTGGGACTATTTCCGGAACGCCTATGCCCGTAACGCGGGTTTGCGCATCGACCATCTGCTGCTCAGCCCCGCGCTGGCCGACCGGCTCGTCGATGCACAGGGTCGACGCGCACGTGCGCGGGTGGGAGAAGACCAGCGACCATGCCCCGGTGTGGATCGAACTTTCGGACAAGCCGAAACGTCGCCGCAAGGCGGCAGTGCGGGAGACGGCATGATGGAGACCGAGCAGTTCATTCTGCATCAGAAGGATTGGGTGCCAAATAACGAGCGCCTTACGGTCTTGGTCTATCGCAGCGCCGTCAAAGCCGAAGGCAAGGAGGCCGCCAAGCAATTCGAGCGTCTCTTCACCGATCACGGCTGGCCGCCGCAATGGCGCGATACGGTTTATGGCTATCACCATTATCACTCGACCGCGCACGAAGCGCTCGGCGTGGCGACAGGGTTCGGGACGCTGCTGCTCGGTGGTCCGGGCGGGCGCGAGTTCGAAGTGCGCGCCGGCGATGCGGTGGTTCTGCCGGTAGGCACTGGCCATCGCCGGCTCGAGGTAAGCGACGACTTCATGGTCGTCGGCGCCTACCCGCAGGGGCAGGACTGGGACATCTGCCGCGAGGCGCCGTCCGACGAAGCGCGACAGCGGATGCGCGCGCTCCCCGTCCCGGCGGAAGACCCGATCCTCGGGAAGGACGGCCCGCTTCGCCAAAGCTGGAAAGCATGACGGTCGGCTGGAAGCTCGATCCCGATGACCGCGCGGCGCTGCTCGCGCGCTTCCCGCCCCGCTATGCCGAGACAGTCGCCGATCATGTGACGCTGCGGTTCTCCACCGACGAGGCGACACCACTGCCCACCGCGACCGCGGGCGAGGTAGTCGGCGAGGCGGACGATGAAGTGGGCGTGCAGGCGCTTGTGGTCGAGATTGGCGGAACTACCGCGCGCGGCGACGGCAGCCATTTCCATATTACCTGGTCGCTCGCGTCGGGCCGGGCCGCGAAGGAGAGCAATGATGTGATCGGCCAGCGCGGCTGGCGCGCCATCGATCCCGCCCTGCCGATCCGCCTCACCCCGGTGCGCTGGAAGAGCTGATCATGGCAGGGTTCCTCTCTGGATGACCGCCCCCGCATGTCAGATCGCCAGCATGCGCTGGCCGGCGCTGGCGCCGACTTCCTCGACCACGAACGTCCGCGCCGGCGGCGTCACCAGCAGGTCCGCTTCGGCAAAGGTGAGATCGAGCCACTGTTTGACCTGCCGGCGATAGATGATCGCGCCGTGGCGATCCTGATAGCGGGCGACCTCGGAGTTCGCCGGTACGGTGACGACGCGGTAGCAGAGCGGCCAGTCGCCCGTTGCCGGCTCCCAGATGCCGGCAAGGTAGAAGTGATTGCCGTCGTCGAGCGACACCCGGTAGCGCTTCTTGCCGACCGTCATGTGGAATTCGCTCGCCGGAATGAGGCAGCGATGGCTCGGAAAGGTCCGCCCCTCCGAGCGCACGAAGCGGTAAGACTCGCCGTCGCTGAAACGCGGGTTCGATCCCCAGGTCGCCTCGACCATCTCGATTTCGCTGGCATCGTCCGGATTTCGCCGGATGATGGCGCGGCGAGCGCCCAGCGGCGCATCCGAATCTAAGGGGGTTGGCGACTCCATAGGCTAGAACATAATGGGAACAACGAAGAGTCGCAAGAAAGGCTGACCGCTTTGTGCAATGACTACCGACTGGAGGTGGATATCGCCTCGATCGCCGAGGATTTCGACGATCTGAAGATCAAGATCAAAATGCCCGAGGGCACACCGAACGTGGCCGCGCGCGAGGATATCAGGATCAGCGATACCGCGCCGATCGTCCGCAGCGCGGAGGGCGAGCGCGGGGCTGGCGAACTGGTCAATCGCAAGTGGAGCTGGCCCGGCCAGGGCGGGAAGCCGGTGTATAATTTCCGGTCCGAAGGCCGTGAGTTCACCAGCGGGAGGTGCCTAATTCTTGCTGATGGCTTCTACGAATTCGGGGACGCGCAACCCGGCCATAAGCGCAAGACCAAATATCTGTTCACGCTGAACGACCATGAATGGTTTTGCATCGCCGGGATCTGGCGCTCGCATCCCCAAGCCGGCGAAGCCTTCACGATGCTGACGATGGAGCCGGGTGAGGATGTGAAGCCCTATCACCATCGCCAGATCATCCCGCTCCGGCGCGACCAATGGGCGAACTGGCTCGATCCAAACGTGCCGGCGGCCGATGTCCTGAAGGCACTGCCGAAGGGCAGCCTCACCGTGACGCAGGTCTATCCGCCCCTCGCCGAGCCGGCGCTGCTCTGACAATGCCCAACGCCAATTCGCTCGACCGCTTCGTCGAGGCCCAGACGCTCGCCTATCCCGGCGCGCTCGCCGAAATCCGCCGCGGAGCCAAGCGCTCGCACTGGATTTGGTACATCTTTCCGCAGATCGCGGGGCTCGGGCGCAGCTCGACCGCGCAGCATTTCGCGATCCGCTCAGCGGACGAAGCGCGCAACTATTTCGATCATCCGGTGCTCGGCCCGCGCTATATCGAGTGCGTGACCGCGTTGCAGGACTTGCCCATCAGCGATCCCGTCGCGGTGTTCGGCGAGATCGACGCGATGAAGCTGCGATCGTCGCTGACTCTCTTCGAGACGGTCCGCCCCTCGCCGCTACTCGCCGCCGCGCTCGACCGCTGGTTCGGCGGCAAGCGCGACGAGATGACGCTACGGCTCCTGGGCGACGACTGACTCTGCTTGACGAAGTGCCGATTGAGGCGGAACATAATGGGAACAAGTGAGTCGATTTTGCCCGATGTCTGTCCAACCGTCGCCCATCGATCGGCCTTGCGCCGATCAGCTAGCTGCGCTTCGCGCTCAGCTCGCGCAGGCCCAGAGCCAGCGCGGGCCGGCACTGGCGTTCGGGCTGGCGGCGCTCGACGCCCGGCTGGCCGATCACGGCCTCGATGGCGCAGGGCTGCATGAGATCGCGGCGGCGCGGCCGTCGCTGAGCGACGATGCGGCCGCGACCTTGTTCGCGGCGGGTATCGCTGCCCGCTTCGCCGCGCGACCCGGCTTCACGGTGATCTGGGCACTTTCCAAATTCGACCTCTATGCACCCGGCATTGAACAGGTCGGGCTCGGTCCCGATCGTATCCTCTACGCGCAGGGCCGGAAGGACGCCGACGTGCTGGCGATGGCCGAGGACGCGCTTCGCGATGGCTCGATCGCCTGCGTCATTGCCGAAGTGAAGGCGGCCGATCAGACGGCGACCCGCCGGCTCCAGCTCGCCGCTTCGGATGGCAAGACCCCGATGCTCCTCTATCGCCGCCACCGTGCCCGCGACCGCTGCCCGCTCGATCAACCCTCCTCGGCGATGACGCGCTGGCGGATCGGTTGCGCCTCATCGGCACGGCTGCCCTATGCCGGTGTCGGCCGCGCTCGCTGGTCCGTCGAGCTGGTCCGCCAGCGGAACGGCAATCCTTTCTCCCTCGAACTTGAAGCATGTGATGATACGGGTCGCCTCGCTCTACCTGCCGCAGCTCCCCATAGAGCGATTGCGACGGCTGGAGCGGCCAGCCAAGCCGCCTGACGCGCCGCCGGTCCCCGCACAATCGAGATTTGCAGCGCCGATCGACGACGACCCCGGCGCCTGCTCGGTGCCGCGTGGCGGCGGCTGGCGGCCGGGCGCGCGCTGGGCGCTCGCCGACCACGGCGCTGCGAGCTGGCCGCGTGAGGGCGCGCGGCCGGATAAGCCGAGCCAGGCCGAGATCGATGCGCTGCCGGCGCACCAGCGACCGACGATGCGCGAGATGGGCCGACGCAGCGAGGCCGCCGACAATCCGTTCAAGGCGATACCGCCCGACGAAGGCGCGACGGGCTATGCCGTCGCCGCGCCGCTGCCACTCGTGGCGGCATGGACGCGACCGACCATCCTGATCGAGCGTGTCGGCCAGCGCGATATCGTGACGGCAGCTTGTCCAGTGGCGCAGGAGTTGGGCCTGCGGCCCGGCATGGCAGCAGCGCATGCCCGCGCGCTCGTCGTCGATCTCGACGTGCGCGATGCCGAGCCCGATCACGATCGCGCCTTGCTCGACCGGCTGGCCCTGCATGCAGTCGGGCACTGGACGCCGACCGCGAGCGTCGCCGGGCCGGATGGCCTGTGGCTCGACCTGACCGGCACGACGCACCTGTTCGGCGGCGAGGCGCGCTTCTGCCGACGATTGCTCCGCTTCCTTCATCGGCTCGGTTTCACCGCCAGCATCGCGATCGCCGGCTCGCCCGGCACCGCGCATGCGCTGGCGCGCTACGGCGGCGAGCCCGTCACCGTCCTCCCTCCCGGTCGCGAAATTGAGGCCATCGCCGACCTGCCGCTCGCCGCGCTCCGGCTGACCCCGGAGGCGTTGAGCTCCGCCGCGCGGTTCGGGCTGGAAAGCGTCGCCGATCTCTACCCAATCGCGCGCGGACCGCTCGCCCGACGGCTCGGCATGACGACGGTCACGCGGCTCGACCAGGCCCGCGGGCTCGTCGCCGAGCCGATCGTGCCCGTCGTGCCGTTCGAAGAACCGCGCGTCGAGCGCCGCTTGCTCGAACCGATCAGCACCGCCGAGGCGATCACCCAGGTCATCGGCGATCTGATCGACGACATGGTGGGCGTGCTCCAGGCACGCGGTCTCGGCTTACGTGCTGCTGTCCTCATCTGCCTGCGAGTGGATGGGGTAGAACAACGCATCGGCCTTGGCACCGCCAAGGCCACGCGCGATGCACAGCATCTCAAGCGCATGTTCGCGATGCGGGTCGAGCGGATCGAACCCGACCTCGGCATCGAAGCGATGGCGCTGACCGCGCCGCGGGTCGAAGACCTGATGCCGGTGTCGCTCGGCACCGGGCTGGCCGAATCCAGCACGCCCGACCTTGCGCCACTGGTCGACCAGCTCGCCGGCCGTGCCGGCGATGCCGCGCTGTTTCGCATCGGCGCGCAGGAAAGCGACGTGCCCGAGCGCGCGATCGTCCGCGCCGATGCGCTTGCGTGCCCCTCGGGATGGCCCAAATGGAAGCGGCCCGCGCGGCTGCTGCGTCGGCCGGAGCTACTGTCCAACGTGGTGGCGCTGCTGCCCGATCATCCGCCGCGCCGGTTCGTGTGGCGTGGCCAGTCCTATCGCGTCGTCGCCGGCGATGGTCCCGAGCGCATCCACGGCGAGTGGTGGCGCAGCGAGCGCGAGATGTGGGCGGTCCGCGATTATTTCCGGGTCGAGGCCGAGGGCGGCGAGCGGTTTTGGCTGTTCCGGCGCGGCGACGGAGTCGAGGGCAGCACCGGCGATCATAGCTGGTACATGCACGGGCTGTTTGGCTGATGGCGACTTACGTCGAACTTCAGGTGACGAGCCATTTCTCATTTCTGCGCGGTGCGTCGTCGCCCGAGGAGCTGTTCTCGGCCGCCGCGCTGCTCGGCCACAGCGCGCTCGGCCTGACCGATTGGGGCGGTGTGCCCGGCATCGTCCGAGGCTGGCGTGGCCAGAAGGCGACCGGCGTGCGGATGATCGCGGGCGCGCGGGTCGATCTCACTGACGGCCGCGCGCTGCTGCTTTACCCCACCGATCGCGCGGCCTGGTCGCGGCTCACTCGGCTGCTATCGGTCGGCAAGGCGCGCGGTGGCAAGGGCTGCTGCATCCTCGATTGGTGCGATGTCGTCGCCCATGCCGAGGGTCTGATCGCGATCCTCGTCCCTGACCTGCCGGACGACAATACCGCCGCGCATCTCGCCGAGCTGCGCGAGACGTTCGACGCGCGGGGCTATCTCGCGCTGTCGCTGCGGCGCAGACCCGACGATGTGGAGCGACTGGTCCAGCTCGACGCGCTGGCGCGCGATGCCGGAATGCGCAGCGTCGCGACCGGCGACGTGCTCTACCACACGCCGGAGGCGCGGCCGCTGCAGGACGTGATGACCGCGATCCGCGAAAAGACGACGATCGACGCGCTGGGGTTCCGGCGCGAGCGGTTCATGGACCGCAATCTCAAATCCCCGGTCGAGATGGAGCGAAGGTTCGCGGCGTTCCCCGATGCAATTCAGGCCAGCGCCGACATCGCCGCCCGATGCCGGTTCGATCTTGGCGAGATCCAGTATCAATATCCCTATGAGCAGGTCATGGCCGGCCGCACGGCGCAGCAGGCGCTGGCCCGTTTGACCGAAGATGCGGCGGCGCGGGCGTTTCCCGATGGCCTGCCGCAGCGTTACCGCGACCAGATCGACCATGAGCTGCGACTGATCGACCAGCTCCGCTACGCGCCCTACTTCCTGACGGTCAACGCGATCGTCGCCGAAAGCCGGCGACGCGGCATCCTGTGTCAGGGCCGCGGCTCGGCCGCCAATAGCTGCGTCTGCTACCTGCTCGGCATCACGTCGATCGATCCGATCAAGCATGAGCTGCTGTTCGAGCGGTTCGTGTCGGGCGAGCGCAAGGAGCCGCCCGACATCGATGTCGATTTCGAGCATGAACGCCGCGAAGAAATCATTCAGTGGATCTACGAGACCTACGGCCGCGACCGCTCGGCGCTGACCGCCGTCGTCACCCGCTATCGCACCCGCGGCGCGGTGGCCGAGGTCGGCAAGGCGCTCGGACTACCGCGCGACCTGACCAAGATGCTGACCGGCCTCGTCTGGGGTTGGTCGGTCGACGGCATCACCGACGAGCAGATCGCCAGCCTTAACCTCAACGCCGAGGATCATCGGCTGAAACTCACCCTGCTGCTGGCCCGCCAGCTCATCGGCACGCCGCGGCACCTCTCGCAGCATCCCGGCGGGTTCGTACTGACCCAGGACCGGCTCGACGATCTCGTGCCGATCGAGCCAGCGCGGATGGAAGACCGCCAGATCATCGAATGGGACAAGGACGATATCGACGAGTTGAAGTTCATGAAGGTCGATGTTCTCGGCCTCGGCATGCTCGGCTGCATGAACCGGGCATTCAACCTGCTGCGCGATTGCAAGGGGATCGAGGTCGGCATGGCCGATCTGCAGGACGATGATCCCGACGTCTATGCGATGATCCAGAAGGCCGACACCTTGGGTGTCTTTCAGATCGAGTCCAGGGCGCAGATGTCGATGCTGCCGCGGATCAAGCCCAAGGAATTTTATGACCTGGTGATCGAGGTCGCGATCGTCCGCCCGGGCCCGATCCAGGGCGACATGGTGCATCCCTATCTTCGCCGCCGCGAGGGCAAGGAAAAGCCCGAATATCCCAAGCCCGAGCTGCGCGCGGTGCTCGAAAAGACGCTCGGCGTCCCGCTGTTTCAGGAGCAGGCGATGAAGGTCGCCATCGTCGGCGCCGGGTTCACCGCGGTCGAGGCCGACCAGCTCCGCCGTGCGATGGCGACGTTCAAATTGACGGGTGGCGTCTCGCATTTCTACGACAAGCTGGTGGGCGGGATGGTCAAGCGCGGCTATCCGAAGGATTTCGCCGAGCGGACGTTCAAGCAGATCGAGGGGTTCGGCTCCTATGGCTTCCCCGAAAGCCACGCCGCCTCTTTCGCCAAGATCGTCTATGCGAGCTGTTGGATGAAGCACCATCATCCCGACGTGTTCTGCGCCGCCCTGCTCAACGCGCAGCCGATGGGATTCTACGCGCCCGCGCAGATCGTCGCCGATGCCCGCAAACATGGCGTCGAGGTGCGGCCGGTGTCGATCAACGACAGCCATTGGGATTGCACGCTGGAGCCGGCCAAAGGCCGCTTCATGGCGGTGCGACTGGGGATGCGGCAGGTGCGCGGGCTCGCCAATGTCCATGGCGCGGCGATCGTCGGTGCGCGCGGGCCGGCGCCATTCGAGAGCGTCGAGGAGGTGTGGCGCCGGGCCGGTGTGCCCCGCGCCGCGATCGAGCGGCTTGCGGAAGCCGACGCGTTCCACTGCATCGCCGAGGACCGGCGACAGGGGCTATGGAAGGTCAAGGGCCTGGGCGAAGCACCATTGCCGCTGTTTGCGGCGGCGGACGAACGCGAGGCCAAATTCTCGCCCGAGGGGCTGGAGCCGTCGGTGGCGTTGCGGCCCATGAGCGATGGCCGGGAAGTGGTCGAGGACTATCGCTCGACCCAGCTATCGCTTCGCGGCCACCCGGTCAGTTTTCTGCGCGAACAGCTCGATACGATGAAGATCGTCCGATGCGCCGATCTCGCGACGATCCGCGACGGCCGCAACATCGAGGTCGCCGGCGTCATTCTCGTGCGTCAGCGTCCGGGCTCCGCCAAAGGCGTGCTGTTCGTGACGATCGAGGACGAGACCGGCATCGCCAACGGCATCCTCTGGCCCGACCGGTTCGAGATCTACCGCCGCCAGGTCATGTCGTCGTCGATGATTGCGATGCGCGGGCGCCTACAGAAGGAAGGCGAGGTCATCCATATCATCTGCGATCGCATCGTCGATCATGACGACATGCTGCGCTCGATTGGCCGAATGGAGTTCAGCGTCGCACCAGGCCGCGGAGACGGGGCGAAGAACGGCGGCGGGCCTGACCCGCGTGACCCGAACTTTGCGCGCGCCCGTACGCTCGCCTCGCCGCCGTTCGGAACTGCGATCGACGAAGCCGAGGTTCTGCGCATCCGCAGCCATGACTTCCACTCACAGGATCGCACCTCGCCAGGGCCGCGGTGATCATGGGCTTTGATCATCGGCAGACCGGAGGTGTGGTATCGCCGCCTCAACCGCTGTCCTGGCGCCGCTGAGATAGCTTTTCCACATCGGCTTTCCCTCGAACTTGATATTCTCGGGGTGCCCATCAAGACGGCAAAGGGCACGAGCCGCCGCTTCGATCGCGCGTTCAAGATCAGGCATTGAAACTCTCCTGCCGCGGCGAGAGCGCGTGCTGACCACGCGGAGAAGACCGGGCCCAGGCGTCGCTCTCATCGCCTAAGCCATTTCGGACACTCTCATGGACTCCATGCTGCTGACGGGCGCGATTGCGCCCTACGCCGTGCGGCAAATCGGCCGGTCGTCGGCTGAACCCGGAAGCTCCGCAGCGCCGAGAACAAGCGGCGCGCCGGCTTCCTGACGACGGCGAGATTGCCGGAACCGGGCTGAGATATGTCAGCGCAGCTAGCAGACGGCGTCTCCATAGCAATGCTCGCGCGATGCTTTGCAAACAAGAGCAGGTGCCGAGTGACGACGATAGGCCGCAACAACTTGCCGGTTCGGAGGGGCAGCGAAGCACTGCCATCCCGTCCGAAAGCACTTCGCCGTACTCGGCAGCACACGTTGTGAAATCCGAACTTTAACTCACAAACGGAGGATGGACGATGCGGAAACACCTAATCATCTCGACAGCCCTTGGCGCCCTCGCCATTTCGGCGTGGTCGAGCGCCGCGGCGGCCCAGGCTTCTGCAGCCAGTCAGCAAGCGCAGCCGCAGCCTTCGACTCAAGCGGCTCCGCCGGCCGGAGCCCAAGCGCAGTCGAAGCCCACCAATCCACCCGAGGCGCAGCGGGACAAGCTCGTCGACGAGGCGGTTGCCGCGGTGCGCGAGACGCAGAACGCATTGACCGCGATCGACCAGAACAAGAACGACGACGCGATCGCGGCGCTGGAGCGCGCGACTGGCAAGCTCGAGATCGTCCTCGCCCGCACGCCGACGCTTGCGCTCGCTCCGGTCGACGTGAGCGTCGTGACGCACGACGTGATCGGAACCCCGGCCGACGTCGAGAAAATCCGCGGAGAGGTGGGCGCCGCGATCGCCCAAGGTCGCCTGCAGCTGGCGCGCAAGCTCATCTCCGACCTGGGTTCCGAAACGGTCGTGAACATCAGCAAGCTCCCGCTCGGCACCTACCCCGCCGCACTCAAGCAGGCGGCCGCGCTGCTGCACGAGGGCAAGCCGCAGGAGGCCAAGGCGGTCCTTCAGACCGCACTGGGCACAATCGTGATCGACCAGATCGTGATCCCGCTCCCTCTCGTTCGCGCGCAGCTCGCGCTCGAGGACGCGCGCAGCCTGCTCGAGAAAAGGAAGCGGACCGACGCGGAAAGCGCCCGCATGCGCCAGCTGTTGGGAACGGCCCGCACGCAGCTCCAGCTCGGCAAAGCGCTGGGCTATGCCACTGACAGCGAGATGACCGACCTGATCGCCTCGGTCGACGATCTCGAGCGTAAGACCGCCGGCTCGCAATCCGCCAAGGGGTTGCTCGATCCCTTTGGTCCCAAGTTCGACGAGGCCAGGCGGTCGAGCCAGCGCCCGCGCTAGGCAGCATTCGGCGTTCGATCGTCTCCCGCGCGGGGGCTGGTCAACACAAGCACAAGGGGCGTTCAACCTGGCGAACGCCCCACGGGAGGTAACATGTTGCGCCAGCCCGCCACCGCACGCGGCGCGTTCGAGGCCCTCGATCGTCTAGCCATCAACACGATCCGTACGCTCGCCATGGATGCCGTCGAGAAGGCGCAGTCCGGCCATCCCGGCACCCCGATGGCGCTTGCGCCGGTGGGCTACACGCTGTGGTCGCAGTTCCTCCGGATCGATCCCAACGTGCCGGACTGGCCCAATCGAGACCGTTTTGTGCTCTCGGTCGGGCACGCCTCCATGCTTCTCTACGCGCTTATCCACCTCGCCGGCATCAAGGAGGTCGATGCGGAAGGCAGGGCCACTGGCCTGCCTGCGGTTAGCCTCGACGACATCAAGAACTTTCGCCAGATGGGCTCCAGGACGCCGGGCCACCCCGAGTATCGGGTGACGACCGGCGTCGAGACCACGACGGGCCCGCTCGGTCAGGGCTGCGGCAATTCCGTCGGTATGGCGGTCGCCGAACGCTGGCTCGCCCAGCACTTCAATCGCGATGGCTTCACCCTCTTTGACCATGACGTCTACGTGCTGTGCGGCGACGGCGACATGATGGAGGGCGTGTCGGGCGAGGCGGCAAGTCTCGCCGGACATCTCAAGCTTTCCAACCTCTGCTGGATTTACGATTCAAACCGTATCAGCATCGAGGGCCATACCGACCTCGCCTTCACCGAGGATGTGGGCAAGCGCTTCGAGTCCTATGGTTGGAACGTGCTCCACGTCGACGACGCCAACGATACTGAGGCGTTCGCGCGGGCAATCGAAAGCTTCAAGGCGACCGACGACCGACCCACCTTCGTCGTCGTCCACTCTATCATCGGCTGGGGCAGCCCCAAGGCGGACAGCGAGAAGGCTCACGGCGAACCGCTTGGTGCCGACGCGATCGTCGCCACCAAGAAGGCGTATGGCTGGCCGGAGGACAAGACCTTCTACGTGCCCGACGGCGTCGCCAAGCGCTTCAACGAGGCGATCGCCTCGCGCGGGCGCCGGCTGCGCGAGGAGTGGGAGGCGACCTTCGCCGGCTATCGTGAGACCTATCCCGGCATGGCGGCCGAGCTGGACGCGATGCGCAAGGGCGCGCTGCCGCCGGGCTGGGAGTCGGGCCTGCCGAGCTTCGACCCGGATCCCAAGGGCGTCGCCTCGCGCGAATCCGCCGGCAAAGTGCTGAATGCCCTCGCCGGCAACGTGCCCTGGCTGGTGGGCGGATCGGCCGACCTGTCGCCATCCACCAAGACCGAGCTAAAGAATTTCGGCTCGTTCCAGGCGGACAATCCTGGCGGGCGCACGATGCACTTCGGCGTGCGCGAGCATGCGATGGGCGCGATCGCCAACGGAATGGCGCTGTCCTACATCAAGCCCTTTGCCGCCACCTTCCTCGTCTTCGCCGACTATATGCGAGCGCCGGTCCGGCTTGCGGCGATCATGGAGCTGCCCGTCACCTTTGTCTTTACGCACGATTCGATCGGGGTCGGCGAGGACGGCCCAACCCACCAGCCGATCGAGCATCTGGCGTCACTGCGCGCGACGCCCGGGCTCGACACGATCCGCCCGGGAGATGCGAACGAGGCGGCCGAGGCGTGGAAACTTGCCGTCCGCCAGACCCGTCGGCCGAGCGCGCTCATCCTCTCGCGCCAAGCGCTGCCGACCCTTGACCGGAGCCGCTATGCGGCCGCCGCCGGGGTCGCGAGGGGCGCGTACATCCTTGCCGGCGCCGATGATCCGGAGCTCATCCTGATCGGCACCGGGAGCGAGCTGAGCCTAGTGGTCGGCGCCTACGAGAAGCTGGCAGAGCAGGGCGTACGGGCACGCGTCGTGTCGATGCCGAGCTGGTCCCGCTTCGAGGAGCAGGACGACGCCTACAAGGAGTCGGTCCTAACCCCCGGCATAGAGGCGCGCCTGGCGGTGGAGCAGGGCGGCGCGATCGGGTGGGACCGCTATGTCGGCGCTCGCGGCCGAACAATCACGATGTCAACGTTCGGGGCGTCTGCCCCGCTTGCCAAACTCCAGGAGAAGTTCGGCTTCACCGTCGACCATGTGGTCGAGGCAGCGCGCTCGATGATCTTGCAGGAGGCGTGACGATGGCGAGCCGGGTCAGGAAGCTGCACGATTTTGGCCAGGCCCCCTGGCTGGACTTTGTCGACCGCCGCTTCCTCAAGGAAGGTGGGCTGCAAAGGCTCGTCGAGGAAGACGGCGTCACCGGCGTGACCTCCAATCCGTCCATCTTCGAGAAGGCGATCGCGCATGGCGATGCCTACGACGCGCAACTCCTGGCTCTTCTCCAGAGCCGGCCCGGCACGAGCATCACCCAAGCCTATGAGGCGCTGGCGGTTCAGGACATCCAAGACGCGGCCGACACGCTGCAGCCTGTCTATGACCGGATGAACGGGACGGACGGCTACGTCAGTCTCGAGGTCTCCCCCTATCTCGCTGAGAGCACCGAGGAGACGGTCGCGGAAGCACAGCGGCTGTGGCGACAGATCGACCGTCCCAACCTGATGATCAAAGTGCCCGGCACTCAGGCGGGTGTCCCTGCCATCCGCCAGCTGATCGAAGATGGCATTAACATCAATGTGACGCTGCTGTTCGGCCAGCAGAGCTATGCTGCGGTTGCGATGGCCTTCGTGGAGGGGTTGGAAGCACGGCTCGCCCAAGGCCAGCCGATCGATCGTATCGCAAGCGTGGCGAGCTTCTTCGTCAGTCGGATCGATGCCGCGATCGACAGGAAAATTGCCGAACGCCTGAAAAGCGCTGACGCGGAGGCCGAGGCGCTTACGGGACTGCGCGGACAGGTCGCCATCGCCAACGCCAAGCTCGCCTATCAATGGTATCTCGGCTTGGTAGCTTCGGAACGCTGGCAGGCGCTCGTGGAGCGCGGGGCGATGCCGCAGAGGCTCCTCTGGGCCTCCACCGGCACCAAGGATCCGAGCTACCCCGACACCCTTTACGTAGACAACCTGATCGGGCCTGAAACCGTCAACACGTTGCCGCCCAAGACGATGGACGCCTTCCGTGATCATGGCACGCTCGCGCCGTCCCTGACCGCCGAAGTGGAAAGCGCGCGTCGGATTCTCCGCGAGGTAGACCGTCTCGGGCTCGACTTGCCAGCGGTCGCGGACGAGCTCGTGCGAGACGGCGTGAAGCAGTTCGCCGACGCAGCCGATGCGCTCCTTGGTGCCGTTGCTGCCAAGCGCTCCGCCATTGTCGGAGACGGGCTGAACAGCATGCACGAGGCACTGCCGCGGGAGCTCGACGAGGCGGTAGAGGCGCGGCTCGAGCGAATGCGTCAGGAAAGCTGGTCCAGACGGCTATGGACAGGCGATGCCACGCTATGGACCGGCGGCGAGGAAGCCAAGTGGCTCGGGTGGCTTGCCGCAGGTAAGGGCGAGCAGATCGACCCCGAGGCATTGAAAGCTCTCGGCGCTCAGGCAGCCCAGTATCGGTCCGCGGTGCTCCTCGGCATGGGCGGGTCGAGCCTCGGCCCGGAGGTCTTGGCCGAGATCGTGGGGCCGCGGAGCGGCAGCCCGATGATCCATGTGCTCGATACCACCGATCCGAAGCAAATCGCCGCAGTGGCGGCGGCGATCGACCCCGAGCACACGCTGTTCATCGTTGCCTCCAAGTCGGGCTCGACGATGGAGCCGGAACTGCTGCGCGCCTATTTCTGGAATCTGGCGGGCCAGGACGGCAGTCGCTTCATCGCCATCACCGACCCGGGATCGCGCCTGGCAAAGATCGCGCACGATCATGGCTACGCGGGCGTCTTCCTGGGCGATCCAACGATTGGCGGCCGCTATTCGGTTCTCAGCGTCTTCGGGATGGTGCCCGCGGCCGTGATGGGCATGGACGTGGCCGAGTTCTTCACCAGGGTTGCGCCGATGGTGCAGAGCTGCGCGCCCGACGCGCCGCCCGCCTTCAATCCTGGCGTGCGGCTCGGTGCGATCCTGGGGGAAGCGGCGAACCGCGGGCGCGACAAGGTGACGGTGCTGACCTCGCCCGCGCTTCGAGCATTCGGAGCGTGGCTCGAACAGCTGTTGGCCGAGTCCACCGGCAAGCAGGGCAGGGGCATCGTTCCCGTCGACCTGGAACCGCCGGTGCCGCCGGCGCACTATGGATCGGACCGCCTCTTCGTACTGCTGTCGCTCACGGGCGACGATCACGCCAGGCTCGACGCCCATGCCGATGCGCTCGTTACCGCCGGCCAGCCGGTCGTGCGGATAGCGCTCTCGTCAAAGGAGATGATCGGGCAGGAGTTCTTTCGCTGGGAGATCGCTACCGCGGTCGCCGGCGCGGTGATCGGGATCGACCCTTTCGACCAGCCCGACGTCGAGGATGCCAAGATCAGGACGCGGGTGCTGATCGACGCCTACGAAGCCACCGGGAGCCTGGCGCCCGAGACACCATTTTTCGAGGATGGCAGGGTGGCCTTCTTCGGGCCCGCCGACCGAGGCCATTCCGGCGACAACGCGGTCCAGATCCTGCGCACCCATTTAGCGCGTCCCGGCCCCGGCGATTATGTAGGGTTCCTTCTCTACGTCGAACGCAACCCGGCGAACGAGGCTCTCGTCGCACGCATGCGCGAACGGGTCGTGAAGGCGCGACACGTCGCCACCGTCGCGGGCTTCGGGCCGCGTTTCCTCCACTCGACTGGTCAGGCGTACAAGGGAGGGCCGCGCTCGGGAGTGTTTCTCGAGATCACCCGCACGCCCGATCCCGACGTCCCGATCCCAGGACGTAAAGCCAGCTTCGGCACGGTCCAGCTCGCCCAAGCGCGAGGCGATCTCGACGTGCTCGCCAGCCGGGGCCAGCGCGTCCTGCGGGTCCACCTCCAAAGCGCCAGTCTGAGCGACCTTGAAGAATTGCTCGACGAAGCACTCCGGAATTGAGCGGGAGCCTGGAAATATGCGGATCGGAATGATCGGCCTCGGCCGGATGGGAGGCAACATCGCCCGTCGGCTTCAACGCTCCGGACATCAGCCAGTGGTCTTCGACCGCAATCCTGAGGCGGTGGCGGAACTCGAGCTTGAAGGATTCGAGCCGGCTGACTCGCTTGAGGAAATCAAGAAGAAGCTGGGCACGGAGGCAGTCTTCTGGGTCATGCTGCCCGCGGGCGAGCCGACCGAGAAGACGATCCAGATCCTCCGCACGATCGCCGAACCTGGCGACGTCGTCATCGATGGCGGCAACAGCTTCTACAAGGACGATATTCGCCGGGCGAAGCTGCTGGCCGACAAGGGCATCCACTATATTGATGTCGGTACCTCGGGAGGCGTGTGGGGCCTCGAGCGCGGCTATTGCATGATGATCGGCGGACCGAAGGAGGCCGTCGACCATCTCGATCCGATCTTCGACGCGCTCGCGCCGGGCATCGGCACCATTCCGCGGACGCCGAACCGGATGGAGCATGAGGGAGAGGATGCGCGCGCGGAGAAGGGCTATATCCACGCCGGGCCCGCCGGCGCGGGTCACTTCGTCAAGATGGTGCACAACGGCATCGAATACGGCCTGATGCAGGCATATGCCGAAGGCTTCGACATTCTGAAGTCGAAGCAGTCCAGCAAGCTTCCCGAGGATGAGCGCTACGTTCTCAATCTCACCGACATCGCCGAGGTGTGGCGGCGCGGCTCTGTCATATCCTCTTGGCTTCTGGACCTCACTGCGGCGGCGCTCGCCAAGGATCAGATGCTCTCGCAGTTCTCCGGGCGGGTTGCGGATTCGGGCGAGGGGCGCTGGACCGTCGAGGCGGCCATGGAAGAGGCGGTTCCCGCTGTGGTCCTTACCGCTGCGCTGTTTGCCCGGTATCGGAGCCGGGTCGAGCACACCTTCGCCGACCAGGTGCTTTCCGCGATGCGCTTCGGGTTCGGCGGGCATGTCGAGATCCCGCAGTGAATGGAGTGACCGTGCCGGGGCGCCCGGCGACGATCGTCATCTTCGGCGCGACAGGAGACCTCACCCGCAGGCTGCTGGTTCCGGCGCTGGCCAACCTCTGCTTCGACGGACTCTTGAGCGAAGAGCTCAACGTCATCGGCATAGCCCTTCGGGATGGCGATGATGAAAGTCTGCGCGTGAGCCTCGATGAGTTCGCGCCGCAGACACAGTGCTGGCAACGATTGCGCCAGCGGACCAGCTACCTCCCCGGCGACTTCACGCTTGGGACTGTCTACGAAAGGCTCAAGCAGCGGCTGGGCGAGGGCGACGCGGCATTTTATCTGGCCACGCCGCCGCAGTTCTTCGGGGTCATCGTGGACAGGCTCGCCGACGCCGGCCTCACGGAGGAACATGACGGCGGCTTTCGGCGGGTGGTGATCGAGAAGCCCTTCGGTCACGACCTCGAATCCGCACGGGCTCTCAACCAGCGGATCCTGTCTCGAGTGAACGAGAGCCAAGTTTACCGGATCGATCACTTCCTGGGGAAGGAAACCGTCCAGAACATCCTGGTCGCGCGGTTCGGCAACGCCTGGTTGGAGGCGGTATGGAACCACCGCTACGTGGACCACATCCAGATTTCAGCCGCCGAAGCGATCGGCATCGGCACCCGCGGGGCGTTCTACGACACAACCGGTGCGCTCCGGGACATGGTTCCCAACCACCTGATGCAGCTTTTGTCGATGATCGCAATGGAGCCGCCAAACAGCTTCGACGCCGAGGTCATCCGCGACGAAAAGGCAAAGCTGCTTCGGGCCGTCCGTCGCATTACCCCGGATGAGGCGCGAAGCGACGCGGTGCGGGGCATGTACGCAGCCGGCCAGGTCAACGGCCAGATGATCCCCGCCTATCGCGAGACGCCGCACGTGGACCCGAACACCGCCACCGAAACTTATGTGGCGCTCAAGCTCATGGTCGACACCTGGCGCTGGACCGGCGTGCCCTTCTATCTGCGCACGGGTAAGGCGCTCGCCGCACGGGACACCGAGATCGTGGTGACCTTCAACCCGGTGCCCTATGCGACGTTTCGGGAGACCCCGGTCGCTCATCTCCCGGCCAATCAGCTCGTGTTCCAGATCCAGCCGCACGAAGGGATCGACCTTGGTTTCCTGGTCAAACGGCCGGGTCCGCAAGTGGAGGCGGTCCCCGTAGCGCTCGATTTTGCTTATGCAGAGAAGTTCGCCGTCGCGCACCGGACAGGGTACGAAACCCTCCTGTATGACATGATGATGGGCGATCAGACGCTATTCCAGCGTGCCGACCAGATCGAGGCGGGATGGGCCGTTGTGCAGCCGATCCTGGACGCCTGGGCTCGTGGCGAGGGAGTGCTGGAGGAATATACGCCAGGCACTTCCGGACCTCGCGCCGCCGACGCACTGATCGCCCGCGATGGCCGGCAATGGCACGCATTGGGTCGATAAATGGAGCGAACGAACTCCGGTCAGAAAGGGAGGGACAAGGCCGGCACCTTTTCCGCGAAGGGTTCGGATCGCCCCAAGCCGCGCTGACTTGGATCGGCTACCGCGCTGGGCTCCACGCGACAGGCCGGCTCCGAGTGGCATTTCAGTAGTCGCCCTACCGCTCGTACAGATAATAGCGGTCTGTTGCCGTAAGATCGTGCGCGAGCTCATACACGATCGGCTCACCGGTCGGGATCTCGATCGTGGGGATCTCATCGTCGGGGATGCCAGACAGATGCTTCACCAGCGCGCGCAGCGAATTGCCGTGCGCCGAGATCACGACTCTTCTGCCGGCCTTGAGCTCCGGCGCGATCCTTGCCTCCCAATAGGGCAGCACGCGCCCGATCGTGTCCTTCAGGCTCTCGGCGCTCGGAATTGCGATGCCGGCGTAGCGGCGATCGCCGGTGACATCATAGGGTCCCCCTGGCTGCTGTGGCGGCGGCGGGATGTCAAACGATCGGCGCCAGATCTTCACTTGCTCCGCTCCGTGCCTGGCTGCGGTCGCTGCCTTGTCGAGGCCGGTGAGCCCGCCATAATGGCGCTCGTTCAGACGCCAGTCCTTTTCGACGGGCAACCACAACCGCCCCATGGCCTCGAGCGCAAGGTTGAGCGTCTTGATCGCACGCGTCTGGAGGCTCGTGAAGCAGAAGTCGAAGTCCAGCCCCTTCGCCGCCATCAGCTCGCCGGCCGCTTTCGCCTCAATCTCGCCCTGCCGCGTCAGATCCACGTCCCACCAGCCCGTGAAGCGGTTCTCGAGGTTCCAGACCGACTGGCCGTGGCGGATCAGCACGAGCGTGGGCAAGGGGTTCTCCAAAGGGCATTACGAGCTGAATGGACGTCTCTCCGCTCCGCGATCCGGCGTCGCGCAGGTTTCACACGCCGTGCCCGAGGCTTGCGATCATCGCGGCCAGCTCAGACCCCTCCGGGATTTCCTCACGGCCCGCGGCCCGCGCGATCAGGCGGCTAACGAAATCGAGCTTGAGCATGACGCCGGGACTGAGACGAAAGGGATAGAGATCCGGTTGCCCCATTGCCCGGTTTACCGCGTTGAGCGCGAAGGAGATCGGTATCCAGCGCTCAACGAGCGTCGCCGTTGCAACACGATACGCATCGATGTCCGGGTGCGGTGCGCGATTGCCTTCCAGCCCCACACCGAAGTCCGCCATCGCTCCGAGCGTGTCGACGATGTGCAGGTAATGAGCGAACGTCTCGGCGAAATCTTCCCAGGGATGCGCAGTTGCATACGCGCTGACATGGTCATCAGCCCAGCCGAGTGCCGGACGGCCGGCATAGTAGCGCTGGACCGCTGCAGCATAATCGATGCGCTCGTCACCGAACAGTGAGCGAAAGGGATCGTGCATGTCGGTCCCAGCGACGAGCCGGTACCAATAGTAGTGGCCGATCTCGTGTCGAAAATGGCCTAGAAGAGTGCGGTAGGGCTCGCCCATTTGATGGCGTATGCGCTCCCGCGCCGCGTCGTCCGCCTCGATCACGTTCAGCGTGATGACACCCCCGGCATGGCCGGTGAGAAGCTGTGGGACATAGCCGTTCTCGGCGGCGGCATCGTACAAGAAATCGAAGGCGAGCCCGTCTCCGCGCTCGGCCTTGGTCTCGAGGGGCAGGCCGAGCTTGATCGCACCGCGAATCATGCGCCGCTTGGCCTCCTCGATCCGCCGCCAGCGTTGAAGGACGCCGCGCACCGCGAGATCGGGGATCATGCGATTGTGCCGGCAGGCGCGGCACATTGCTCGGGTCGGACCGAGCGCTTCAGCGCCCGTCTCATCTGCCAGCCAATTGCACGCGCCGTAATGAACATTGGCGCAAGGCTTTACCGCGGCGGCTGATCCCTCTGCATCGTGCCACTCGCGCGCCCTGGGGTCGAGATGACGAAAGGCGTCTATGCGCCAGTCATAGCCAACGGCGTGTGCGCAGCTCGGGCAGGCGCTTTCCTCCAAGTGAAGCTGGTGGCGGCAGTTGGGGCAGGGGAATGCCAAGCGTTGGGTCCCTGTTACCTGCGCGACGGCAAGCCTTGTTCAGGTGTCCGCATGGGCAGCCTCGATCGGCTCCGACGTCGCGTTGCCGCAGCACACGGGATGAGGACCCGCAGGCATGCAGCAGGTAGGCGCGCCGACCGGGATGAAAGCCATCTCCTCCCGTGGCCGAGGTCCCGACGCTCGCGGTGCGCCCCGGCTCTCGTAGGAGAGGCCGTACCGCCGGCAATAACCCTCGGCGGCTTCACGCGAAGGGAAGCCGAGCTCCAGATGGGCGAGGGGGTCGCTTCCTCCCGTCCAGCCGGTGAGCGGATCGACCAACGGGCGCGACCGCGGGCGGAAACGCAGCCGCCATCGACCCTCACGGGCGCGGCCGCCGGACCGACCGGCGAGCGGATCGGGTTCGATGATGGCGAATGCGTCCGTCGGCAGCGCGCTTGCGTAGCGTCGCCACGCCGTATCAAACGGCGAAGACACCTCGGTCGCGACGTTATCGTTGGCAAACTCCGCAAGGCGCGGAGCCAGCACGCGCGGCGTCGCAATGTACGGTGGAAGAGAATCAGCTCGTGTTGCCATTTGCGCCCTCGAAACGGGCAGCCGCCGACGGCGGCTGCCCGACGTCTCATCAGCCTGCGTTGATCGGAATGCTGCGCCGGCTCTCGATCGCCTCCGCGGACTTGGGCAGGACGATCGTCAGCACGCCCTTGTTGAACGTCGCGCTTGCCCGGTCCTGCTCGACCCCACGCGGCAGCCCGATATGCCGCTCGAAGCGACCATAGCTCCGCTCCGAATAGCCGCGCTCCTTGTCCTCGGTTTCGGAGCGCTTCTCGCCGCGGATCGACAAGACATTGTCGTCGACGCTGATGTCGACGTCCTTCTCATCCATCCCGGGCAGCTCCGCGGTGACGCGGATCTCCTTGTCGGTCTCCGAAAGCTCAATCGTCGGCCACTCGAGGCTGCGCCCCCAGCCGCTCAAAGCCGGTACGCCGAAGCCCCGGAAGACGTCGTCGAACAGGCGGTTCACGTCGCGGTGCAGGGACACAAGCGGGTGCTGCTGGTCGGACCTGTCGTCGGTCCGTTCTGGAGCGCGGCTCTCCTGCCGGCCCCAGGGAATGAGATCACGAATTGCCATGATGATTATCCTCCTTTCCTGGCAGGCGTTGGACATGGTCCATCGGCCGCGCCGCCGAAGCGGCGCGCCGGCGGAGCCACATCTATCGCGCGATCAGGCCGCTGCGCTGTTCTCGCCTTTGGGCGCTTCGAGCCGATCGCTGTCGCCGGTCCCGCCGGCGATCTCGATCTTGCGCGGCTTCATGGCCTCGGGGACGACGCGCTTCAGCGCGATCGACAGAAGGCCATTCTCGAACCGGGCGTCGCCGGCCTCGATGAAATCAGCCAACTGGAAGCGCCGCTCGAACGAGCGGGCAGCGATGCCGCGGTGCAGATACTCGCCCTTCCCGTCATCCTCGGCGCGCTTGCCGGTGACGCTGAGCAGATTCTGCTGAGCGACGATCTCGATGTCCTCCGGGCGGAAGCCGGCCACCGCAAGCGTGATGCGGTAACTGTCCTCGCCTTCCTTGACGATATCGAAGGGCGGGTAGCCATCGTCGTCGCGGGCACCTGCCTCGAGCAGGTTGAACAGACGGTCGAAGCCGACCGTCGATCGCCGATACGGCGCAAAGTCGAAGTTGGTTCTCATCTCCAAATCCTCCTGTGAGCAATCTGGGCATGAGAAGCGTCGGAAACGGAGAGCCGACGCCCTCTATGTCCACCGGACCCGAACGGCGTCCGGCAATCGAAAAACTAGGAACGGCTCAAGAGGTTTCAAGTGGAATTTAGCGAAGTCAGCAAAGCACTTCGCAAGCATCTCCGCCCTTGAAACGGGTGCGGGCGAATACAACATTAAGCCTGCGGACCGGGCCCCTCTGTCGACGGCGTTACGCCATCGTCATGTCGGACCGCATCGAGTGCGCTCGGTGCAGGATCGCGGGCTCCCAGGTGGAGCCGGCCGAGTGCCTCATTGACATTGGAGCAATGGAGTGAGGCATGAACAGAATTTTCGAACCGAATACCTATCGGCCTTTCCCGTCGGCCCGGGCCACAACCACGGCCGTCTATGATGAAGGCCTACGCCGGCACATGCTCGGCGTCTATCGCAACATGGCGCTCGGCCTCGGCATTACAGCGCTGGTGGCATTCCTCGTCGCCAGCGTGCCAGCGCTGTACCAGCCAATCTTTGGCACGCCGCTTAAGTGGGTCGCGATCTTCGCGCCGCTGGCATTTGTCATGTTCTTCTCGTTCAGGGTCGAGCGCATGACGACAGGACAGGCGCGAACGGCGTTCTTCGCCTTTGCTGCGGTCATGGGCGTATCGATGGCCAGTATCTTCCTGGTGTTCACGGGCACCAGCATCGCGCTGGCCTTCTTCAGCGCCGCGGCCGTGTTCGCCGCCATGAGCCTGTGGGGCTATACGACCAACGTCGACCTGTCGCGCTGGTCCACCTTCCTGATGGTTGGCCTGATCGGCGTCGTGATCGCGAGCATCGTCAACCTGTTCGTCGGCTCCTCGACGCTGCAGCTCGTCTTCTCGATTGTCGGCGTGCTCGTGTTCACCGGCCTGACGGCCTGGGACACGCAGCGCCTGAAGAGCGAATATCTGGCTTATGCCGGGTCGGAGCGAGCCGAAAAGCTGGCCGTGATGGGCGCGCTTTCGCTTTACCTGAACCTGGTGAACCTCTTCCAGCTGCTGCTCAGCCTGTTCGGGCAGCGGGAGGAATAATCCGGCTCTGAAACGTTGGGCCGGAAGACTAGGCAGCGCCGCCGTCGTCGACGGCAGGCGCTGCTCTTTCTGGTGTGTCCGGCGATCTACGGCCACTCCATCGGTCAGCGATCGCCCTTCAGCATTGCGGAGTGACGATCGGATTCCGATCGTTCAACCGCAGCGGCCTACCTAAGACGTCTGTCCGATAATCTTTCTTATCGGACAGACTTGAGCTTGCCGGGCAGGGGTGGTGTCGGTTCTCCTGAAAGGGTGGACTCGCGGCTAGATTGCCGCTGAGCGACGACCTGCACCTGAAACAGTGGACATTGTTCCCGAAACAGCGGACGATCGCCCAGCTGGGACTAGCCGAGGCGTCGTGCCATGCGAACCGCGGACCTGAGGACGGCGAGCGACGCCGACTGGGCGGAGGCGCATCGCCGCGAGAAGATCATTCGCCCGCTCGCCTCGATGACGCGCGTGCCCGGCGATGTGGCCGCCCAGGCGATGGTCCAGCTAGAACTCGGCCGCGCTCGCTTCCACAAGCTCCTGCAACTCTACCGAGCCTCGCCCGCTGCGGCGTCACTGCTGCCGCGACCGCGAGGAAGGGAGAAGGGGGAGCAGCGGCTCTCGGCCGCGGCTGAGCATCTTATCGCTCGCGGCATCGCTGAGTTCTACCTCACACTCGAGAAGCCCAGCGTTCAGGCGCTCCGCCGCTGGCTGCGACACGAAGGAACGAAGATCGGGGTCAAGGTGCCCAGCACTAAGGCGATCCAGGCCCGGTTGGCTCGGCTCGCTCCTCAGATCGTTACGGCCCGCAGACAGGGTGCCAAGTCAGCGGCTGACAAGTGGGAGCCAACGCGAGGCGTGCTCGAGGCGGACTACGCGCTTGAGCTCGTGCAGTCGGACCACACGCTGGTCGACGTGATCGTTGTCGACGACCTGTACCGCAAGCCTATCGGCCGGCCTTGGCTCACGCTGATGATCGACGTGGCGAGCCGAACCGTGCCCGGCTTCCACCTCCACATGCTCGCGCCGTCCGCTGTTTCAGTCGGTATGTGCATGCGGCACGCCGTTCTCCCCAAGCGGGACTGGTTGGCTGAGCGGAGCATGAAGGCACCGTGGGACAGCCAGGGGCTCATGGATCGGCTGCACCTCGACAACGCGCGCGAGCACCGCTCAGACGCGCTGAAGCGCGGCTGCCGAGCTCACTCGATTGCGGTCGAATATCGGCCGGTGCGTCGGCCGCACTTTGGCGGTCACATCGAGCGGCTGATTGGCACGATGATGGGGGCCGTCCACCTCCTACCCGGAACTACATTCTCTAACGTCGCCGAGCGTGGCGACTACGATGCGGAAGGTGAGGCGTGCATGACGCTGAGCGAGCTGGAAGTCTGGCTCGCCGCGCAGATCATCGGCCCATATCATGCGGAGCGGCACCGTGGGATCGGCATTCCGCCCGCCCTTGCTTGGGCCGAGGGGGTGGAACGACGCCCGGAGCTGGTCCGCCTTCCGGCCGACGATGCCGCGTTTCTGTTCGACTTTCTACCCTGCGAGCTGCGCGCCGTAACACCACACGGCATCGAGCTGTTCCGCACTCATTATTGGGATGATGCGCTATCCTGCTGGTACACGCGGCCGGGGCAGACGATGCCGGTGCGGTGGGATCCCCGCGACCTTTCGCGCGTCTGGCTCGAGCTACCACATGGCGAGCACCTCGAGGTGCCCTATCGCGATCTGCGGCGTCCCGCGATCACCCGCTGGGAGCAGAGGGAGGCGGTTCGCACTTTGCGGGAGCGCGGCCAGCAGGCTGTCGACGAGACGCTGATCTTCCAGGCTGTCGAGACCCAGCGATTGATCGTCGCGGAAGCGGCGCACAAGACCAAGGCCGCGCGGCTCGCGCTTCAGCGGACCAAAGCGGCACTGCGCGACGCCCGTCGGGCAAGGGGTGGCAGCAAGCGCCGGCTTGAGCAGGTAACCCCTGCCGTAGGCGCATCTGCGGTAGAGGAGAGGACGGACGGCGATCAGAAGGTGCTTCCGTATCTTGTCGAGGAGATGCCCCGATGAGCGACCTCTTCCATCTCGCCGATAGTTATCGCGCGCGCGCGCGTTGGCCCGACGCCGACCGGATCGCCTGGATCCGCAAGGATCGGTGGCTCGGCTTCCCGAAGGCGGAAGCGGTGCGCAAGACGCTGGACGCGATGCTGCGCTATCCGCCGCGCACGCGCATGCCGTGCCTGCTGATCTACGGCCAAACCGGCATGGGCAAGTCGCGCATCGTGGAGCGCTTTGAGGCAGAGAACCCGCGCGGGTTCAACGAGGCGACCGGTGTGGCGACGATACCGGTTGTCGCCGTCCAGCTGCCACCGCAGCCGACCGACGGCGAGTTCTACGGCGAGGTCCTCGAGAAGCTCCGCGCCGGCTTCGCTGCGCGGGGGGACACGCAGCGCGCGCGCCTCCTGACTCGCCGGCTGATGGGGCAGGTGGGTGCTCGCATGCTGATTCTGGATGAGATCAACCATATGCTGGCCTGCACGCCGCGCCAGCAGCGCATCTTCCTCAACACGCTCCGCTATCTCGCGAACGACCTGCAGATCCCACTCGTCTGCACCGGCAACCACGAGGCGCAGGCGGCGCTGCTCACAGACGCGGCGCTCGCCGAGCGGTTCGACGCGGTCGAACTGGTTCGGTGGCAGAACGACGAAGCGTTCCGCCTGTTGATGGTCACGCTAGCTGCGATCTTGCCGCTTCGGAGATCTTCACAGCTGGAAGAGGAGCGTTGCCGCACGTCGGTACTCGATCTCTCCGACGGCAATACCGGGCGCATCTTCCGCCTCGTCGAGACGTTGGCTATTCGTGCGATCGAGAACGGCA